>CAJJMF010000112.1 GCA_905192805.1 uncultured Sutterella sp.
AAGCACTCTTGGCTGGGGGTTATTAGCAGTTCTTATATTTAGTGTATTCAATAATCGAATCAAAATGTACCCCGGCGGACGCCACAAGCGCGGGCGACTTTGGCATAATCACTAAACGAGAATGAGAATAAGTCTTATTAACAATTCCTGATACAAAACCTGACTTTTTGTACGGAAAAGTGCGTCATTCGACCAATCAGTCGGTTGATTAAATAAAAACCTCTTTGTAAAATATGAATTATTAACAAATAGCGCCTAGCAATTGTTAATGAGAATTATTCTTTATAACACTAAAGAAATAGTGCCCCTATTCGATCAAAAGAATTCATTCATTTCTTTGAAATTTGGAGATTACAAATGAATCAAACAACCAAATATGCTTTGTTTTTCTTGGGTGGTTTAGCCGTTGGCGCCTTGGGTGCGATGGTCGTGACCCGTGGTAAATTGGAATTGAAGCCCTTGGCGACCGATTTGTTGGCGGGCGGCATGGAATTAAAAGATAAGGCCATGGGTATGGTCGAAAGCTGCAAGGAAGACATCGCCGACGCCGTGGCTGAAGCCCAGGTGAAGAGCCAGGAAAAGAAGGCTAAGGCCGAAGAATGCACGGAATGTGCTGAGTGCGAACCGAGCAAGGCTTAATCGGTTAACACCTGTCAATAAAGCAAGCGTCTCGCAGGGTTGCGGTGACGCTTGGTTTCCATTACAGACCCCATGAGTGCTCTGCGCACCGCTCGCGTCTACCCCTAAGCGTGAGACGGTGTTTAGGAGCACAACTGAGCGCATGGTTGACGATTCGCTCGATCATGCTTCGGTGGTTTTCGTCTCCAAAAATGGGTTGTTTCCCTGTCGGACAGCCTTGAAAGTAGTAAATACGATGAAGTTTCAGTTAGTTCATGAAGTAGGTAATCGCCAGCGTTGGCGCACTAAGACGCCGCTTTCCGTCGCGTCAGCGGGGTTGATTGCAGATGAAATTCAAGCGCTTGAAGCGGTGACAGGGGTGGTCGTGAATCCGCGCACGGGTTCGGTCATTGTGACCTACGACACGTTAGCCGGTCGCGAACGCGTGATCCGTTATTTGGCCTCGTTAGAAAAAACGCCGCCGATTGCGCGCGCAGCCCGTGCGCACTATATGAATACGCCGGCGACGCGCTCCGCGCTTAAAGCCTTCCAGACGGAGCGCTTACATTCGCCCGCCGTGGAAGCGTTAAAGCAGAACCGTTTAATCGGTGGCTTTACCGAAGCGATGGACTCGGGCGTGCGCAACATGCCGCTGTTGACGACGATTTTCTACCCGATCATGCGCGTTTTTGGCTTTTCGGTCGAAAAGCGTGAGGAAACCGCAACGAAACGCCTACCGAGTCCGGAGAGCAAACACGAGCTCGTTGAGCAGCATTTTGAAGTGCCCGAAGCCAAACTGGACTTTGGTCCCTTGGCGCGCTACGTGCTGGTGAATCCGTTCTTACCGATGCTCGCCCAAACGGCCAATACGATTTTGGGTGGGATTCCGATCATCATCGAAGGCGTTAAACAGCTCTTTAAGGGCAAATTGAACGTGGCCGTCTTGGATGCGGCCTCGGTGGCGATTTGCTTATTGCGTCGTGACTTTAAGTCCGCTGGCCTCTTAATCCTCTTACTGGGTATGGGCGAAATGCTCGAAAACTATGCCCGCAAGAAGTCGATGGCAAGCCTCGCGGAACAGCTCTCGATTAAGTGCGACGAAGTGTGGGTTCGCCGTGGCGAAGCCCTCGAAAAGATTCCGTTGGATAGCGTGACGCGTGACGATGTGGTCGTTATTCGCACGGGCTCCGTGATTCCGGTCGATGGGGTGGTGGTCGATGGCGAAGCCGCGATTAACCAGGCGACGATGACTGGGGAAGCGGTGGCCGTACACCGTCAAGTGGGCGGCTCGGTTTTTGCCGGGACCGTCGTCGAGGATGGCGAAATTGGCGTCCGTCCGACCCATATCGGGGATGCGACTCGCTTAGCTAAGATTATTCAGTTTGTGGAAGATTCCGAGCAAGCCAAAGCCAATATTGAAAGTAAGGCCTTGAAGATTGCCGACGCGATTGTGCCCTTTAACTTTGCCTTGGCTGCGCTCGTGTACTTCTTTACCCGTGACTTAACCCGCACCGCCTCGGTCCTCTTGGTGGACTACAGCTGTGCCTTGCGCTTAGCGACGCCCTTGGCCATTCTCTCCGCGATGAAAGAAGGCACCGCGCGTGGCGTGATCGTGAAGGGTGGGCGCTACTTAGAAGCCCTGGCCGAAATCGATACGGTCGTCTTTGATAAGACGGGGACGTTAACGAGTTCGCAGCCCACGCTCTCGGATGTGGTGAGCTTGAACCCCGAGTGGACAGAAGACGAAATCTTACGCCTCTCGGCCTGCTTAGAAGAACACTTCCCGCACCCCGTGTCGCGTGCGGTGGTGAAGGCCGCTGACGATCGTGGGTTAGAGCACTACGATGAACGCCACGACACGAAGGTGGAATACGTGGTGGCGCATGGCATTTGCTCGCGTGTCGATGGTCAAAAGGTGGTGCTCGGTTCCCGTCACTTCGTCGAAGACGACGAGAAAGTGGATTGCCAATTTGCCCAGCCCGTGATCCAAGGGCTCTTGGATCAGGGAAAGACGGTACTCTTCTTGGCGTGGGGCGGTCAGTTGATCGGTTTAATCTGTATCGAAGACCCGATCCGTGAAGAGTCCCGCGAAGTGGTTCAGGCGTTACGTCAACGTGGCAAGCGTATCGTGATGCTCACGGGCGACGATCAACGCACGGCCGCGGCGGTGGCACAGAAGTTGGGCATTACTGAATACCGTGCCCAAGTGCTCCCCGAAGACAAGGCGAGTGTGGTGGCCCAATTAAAGGCTCAAGGCGCGAAAGTGTTGATGGTGGGCGACGGGATTAACGATAGCCCGGCGTTGAGTACGGCCGACGTGGGCGTGACACTGCGCGATTCGACCGACATTGCCCAAGAAGTCGCTGACGTGGTCTTGACGGACTCGCTGATGAAGCTCTTAACGGCGCTCGACTTAGGTGAAGCCACGATGCGTCGCGTGAAGCAAAACGTGGGCTACGCCGTGGGTCTTAATACGGCCTTCTTGGCGGGCGGCTTGACGGGGCTCTTAACGCCCATGCTCTCGGCGCTCTTCCATAACGCCACGACCGTTGGGGTTTGCTTAAATGCCATGCGTCCGCAGTTGGGTCACTACGACGGTGAACCCCACTACCTGGATGAGGCCCGAGCCGACATTCTCGATATGGTCGAACAGTTAAAGCGTGTGATGAAAGATCAGCAAGCCAACGACGTGCCGCCGCGCATTGCGACGACGGCCCACGAAGGCGTGGCTGCCCACAAGCGGGTACTGCGTCCGAAGGCTGCCTTACTGAGTTAAATACGATGTGCGACGGGAAGTCCCTACCCGAGGGGCTTCCCGCGTTACAAACGAAAAAAATACCCCAAGGAGGACCCCCATGAGTGAATTTCAAGATTGTGTACGTAGTCATACCCCGGGTCGCACCCGACTACGTCACCCGATGGTGAAGTCGTTGTCCGTTGAGGATCAAGCCACGGCTCGCCAGTGGATTGAGAGTATTGACGGTGTGTTTAGCGTGGAATTCAACCCGCTCGTTGGTTCCGTGTTGATTTTGTGGGATACCGACAAATTAACGAGTGAAGAATTTTTACGTCGCTTAGAAGACCTCATGATGATGGCGGCGAGTATGTTTGCCTCACCCGAGGGGGAAGCCAAAGCCGAACCGACCCTTTTGAATAAAGTCACGCAAGGCGTCGGCTATGGCGTTGATCGTGTCGCACAAGGTGCTTCGCGTGGCGTGGGTACGATCGCCACCTACATCGCGGGGGACGCGAAAGCCGGGAAGCACTCGATTCAACGTGTGCAGCGTATGGCCCTTAACCGTACGATGCTCGGCGCGTTGACGGTTTCGCTCGCGGGGCTCGCCACGCGCAATATGGGCGTACACGGTATCGCGGGGGTTGCCTTTTTAGGTTTCCTCGGACTACATTTGTGGGGCAACCGACGCTTACTCTAAGCGTTGGGCCGATCGTGCTCAACCTCATTAGACCGTATGACCCCGTTTCTTCGTTCCGTCCTCGTGATTTTATTGAGCCTTTTAGCACTCGCAGTGGTGCTGGGGCTCGTTGCCCTACTGGGCTTTGTCCTGGTGATTGTCGTGATTGCGCTTTTGGTGGCCTATTTATTGGCTCCCGAGGAGTCGCAAGCGTTTTGGCGCGCCTGGCGCGAGAAACTCGACGACTGGCTCGCCCGCTCCGAAGGGGTCGTGGCGGAGATTCGCACCTTAGTGAATCGGTTTACTGACAAACCGGTCAACCCGAGCGGGGACGCTGCCGCACAGCCCGAGCACGAAGTGCAAACGGATGCAACGGCTGGCACGAACCCATCGGGCGATGGAGCGAGTCGCGCCTCCACCCCGACGAACTCGGGGAAATCGCACTCCTAGCCTCTGCGATTTCGCAGGAAAAAGCGTTCCGTTGGTGGGACGCTTTTTTTGCACTTCTTTTGAGGTATTACTTTTTTTTACACCAAACCTGCCCTTATTTTCCGCTATAGTGTTCAAACACGTCGCGGAACGCGTGGCCCCTCTAAGGAGTTCGCCTTGGAGGGCATTGACCCAGAGCTCAAGGATGAGTCTCGAGCGTTCCATGGAAATACAACAAAAGGGAAATTACCATGAATATCAAAAAACTCTCTTCCGTCTTAGTCGCTGCGGGTTTAGCTGTGGCCTTAGTGGGCTGCGGCGACAAGAAGGCCGAAACGGCTGCTGCACCCGCTGCGGGGGCTGCTCCGGCAAGCGTGACCTTGACCGTGGGGGCAACGCCGGTTCCGCACGCGGACATCTTGAAAGTGATTCAGCCTAAGCTCGAAAAAGAAGGCGTGAAACTCAAGGTAATCGAATTTAGTGACTACATTAAGCCCAACCTCTCGTTGGCCGATAAGGAACTCGATGCGAACTTCTTCCAGCATAAGCCCTATTTGGAAGAATTTGCCAAGTCGCGCAACTTGAAGTTAGAAAGTCTCGTGTCCGTTCACTTGGAACCGATGGGGCTTTACTCCGCCCACGTGAAGAAAGTGGCCGATATTAAAGAGGGCGCGACGGTTGCCATCCCGAACGACCCGACCAACGGTGGGCGTGCTTTGAAGGTGTTGGAAAGCGCTGGCCTCATTAAGGTGAAGCCCGAAGCCGGTGTGTTGGCTACCGTCGCCGATGTGACGGACAATCCCAAGCACTTGAAGTTTGCGGAAATTGAAGCCGCGCAGCTGCCGCGTGCGCTCCCCGATGTGGACGCTGCGGTGATCAACTCCAACTTTGCGTTGGGTGCTAAGTTGAACCCCGCGAAGGATGCGATTGCCATCGAAAGCAAAGAGTCGCCCTATGCGAACATTGTGGCGATTCGCGCTGGGGATAACCGTCCGGAATTGCAGAAGTTGAAGGCCGCGTTGACGAGCCAGGAAGTCAAGGACTTCATCAACAAGACCTACGAAGGGGCTGTGGTGCCAGCGTTCTAATCGCTAACACTAAAAGTATTGCATTAGTGTCTAATTAACCAAAGGGAGCGCGTGCGCTCCCTTTGTCGTAGAAGGTAAGGGGAAAACGTGGACGTTCTCCCCTTACCTTTTTTCGTGTTATGACAGATGCGTGTTATTGAAAGTATTAATTAAGAAGATTTTAAAATTTTTCTTACAAAGTGGTGTTTTTGGGACAACTTTGGTGCTAGACTGAGAATACTTGAGTTTCCTGATAAGGTATTTGTCGATGCAATCCTGTGAACTTAACGTGACGGGCATGAGCTGTTCGGCTTGCTCGGCACGCGTGGAAAAAGTGGTGCGCGGACTTCAGGGCGTTGGCCGAGCCGACGTGAATTTACTGAAAAATTCCCTCAAACTAGAGTACGACGAATCCCAACTGAGTTTGGGCGAGGTGGCCGAGGCGGTGAGTGCCGCGGGCTACGGCTTGGTATTGCCCGAAACGGGCAAAGGGCGGGCCAAAACGGCGAATCCTGCCCCGACGGGGACGAGCACCGAACCGTCGCTCGCCGATGAACGCCGTACGCTTCTGTGGGCGTTTGGGTTCCTCGCTCTCTTATGCTGGTTCTCCATGGGTTCCATGGTGGGGCTCCCACTACCCGATTGGGTCGAAGGCCCCCGTATGGCACCCAATATGGCGCTGGTGCAATTTTTATTACTGTTACCCATTCTTTACCTACGTCGCATAACGTTCATCCGTGGCTTTAAGAGCCTCTGGCACCGTGCGCCCAATATGGACGCCCTGGTGGCGGTGGGCGCTGGGGCGTCGGTGCTCTACGGGATCTATGCACTCTTTGCGCTCAACATGGCCCAAGCCCGTGGGGATGAGCATGCGTTGATGCACTTTGCGCACAGCCTCTACTTTGAAGGCGCGGGCATGATTTTAACCCTGATTGCGTTGGGGAAATATTTTGAGGCGCGGGCCAAAAAAGAAACCAGTGTCGCGATTGAAGCCCTGATGCGTTTGGCACCGGCGACGGCGACCGTGCTGCGTGATGGGGTGGAAGTGACCGTGTCGCGCGATGAACTCGTGGTGGGCGATCTGGTGGTCGTCAAAACGGGCGAAACGATTCCGGTGGACGGGGTCTTAATCGAAGGCGCGGGGAGCGTTAACGAAAGTATGATCACGGGCGAGAGTATCCCCGTCGCGAAACGCGTGGACGATACGTTGACGGGGGCGACGCTACTCGAGGCCGGTCACCTCACGATGCGTGTGACCCGCGTCGGGGACGAAACCGTTCTCGCACAAATCATTCGCTTAGTGGACGAAGCAACGAGCTCCAAACCGCCCGTCTCGCGTTTAGCAGACCGAGTGAGTGGCGTTTTTGTGCCGATCGTGATGGGGATTGCCTTGGTGACGGCGCTCGTTTGGCTCGCCCTAGGTTATGAACTCGAATTTGCCTTGAGTTGCGCGATTGCCGTATTGGTGATTTCGTGCCCGTGCGCCCTGGGGCTCGCGACACCGACCGCCGTGATGGTGGGGACGGGGGTAGGGGCCAAAACCGGGTTACTCTTTAAGTCCGCGGAAGCGCTCGAAAAGCTCGCTTCGATTGAAACGGTCGTGATGGACAAAACGGGGACCTTGACCGAAGGCAAACCTCGCGTGTTACGCGTCGTGCCAAGTGTTCCCAAGATGGAAATGATCGTGTTGATGGTGGCGGGTGCCTTAGAGTCGCGCTCCGAACACCCCTTGGCCCGTGCCGTGATGGCCGAAGTCACTGCCAAAGGGATTCCCGTGAGTAAACCCGAGGAATTCACCCAGTACCCGGGCGAAGGGATCACGGCGATGGTGATGGGCAGCCTCTGCGCCGCGGGGAACGCTGAGCTCATGGAACGCCTAGGCCTCACGATTCCAGCGCCCCTGACAGTGGCGCTCGCGGACGTGAAAAACGCAGGTGCCACCCCCTTATTTATCGCGTCAAAGGGCCAAGTGATTGGGCTCATTGCGGTGCGTGACGAACTCAAGGCCGACAGCAAACAAGCGGTGGCACAATTAAAAGCCCTCGGGGTGCGCGTCGTGATGCTCACGGGCGACAACCGTGAGACGGCCCTCGCGATGGCCCGTGAAGCCGGGATTGAGGCCGAGAACGTGATCGCTGGGGTGAAGCCCGCGACCAAGGCCGATGAAGTGGCTCGGCTCAAAGCCTCAGGGGCGGTCGCGATGGTGGGCGACGGTGTCAACGATGCGCCCGCGCTCGCTCTGGCTGATGTGGGGCTTGCGATTGGCGCCGGGACCGAAGTCGCGCAAGCGAGTGCCGACGTGGTGCTTATGCGTAACGCCATGGTGAGTGTCCCCGCGGCGATCGAACTCTCGCGTGCCACAATGCGCAATATTCGTCAGAACCTCTTCTGGGCCTTTATTTACAATACGATCGGTATTCCGGTCGCCGCCGGGCTGTTTTACCCCGCCTTTGGACTCACGTTGAGTCCCATGATTGCGGCCGCGGCGATGAGTATGAGTTCCGTGAGTGTGGTGAGTAACGCCCTACGATTACGCTTTTTTAAACCGAGTGAAGGGTCTGGGGATGAGAAAGATCCCGAAGCCACTTCACTCACTCAAGATGAAAAGGAAAGTCCAAAAATGGAAAAAGTCATTCATATCGAAGGTATGCACTGTGGCCACTGCGTCAAGTCCGTGACCGAAGCCCTCAAGATGTTGCCAGGCGTGGAAAATGTGGTGGTGAGTTTGGAGAAAAAAACGGCCGATGTGACCGTGGCCGAATCGCTCACCGATGATATGCTTAAGGCCGTAGTCGCCGGCACTGGCTTTAAGGCAACCGATGTCGTAACGAAGTAAACCCTTCGTTTGACGGTGTACGCTTCGTGCACCGTCTCCTTAAGCCCAGCTGCTGTACGGTGAGTTGGGCTTTTTTGTATCGATTTTTCGCGC
>CAJJMF010000113.1 GCA_905192805.1 uncultured Sutterella sp.
ACCACCTGATAACTCCTCTCTGTTGCCACCTGTTATACCTGCATTACCACATCCCGATAGTGAGGATCACCGAGAGGGAAAACCCGCTCGCTTGCAAGGCATGCATGAGCATGGGTCCCAGTAGTCCTGCCAAAGCAAATCCAATAAACATCACCCCGTAGTTGACCGTGGCATAGCGGGTACCAAACTGATCCGCTGTAAATCCCGGAAAAACGCCCATAAACGCCCCAAAAGCCACCCCGATCGCAATGGGGCCTAGCAAAAAGAGTTCATTCGCCTGAGTCATCAGCCCAAGGCCTACCCCACTACAGAGCAGTGCCCCCACCAACACGCGAATGCGTCCCCACCGATCGGAGAGTCCACCCGACACCAAACGCGAGAGCATATTCGCTAAAGCCATGGCTGAGACCACACTGGCGGCTGCTGTGGGGCTTAACCCCAAAACCGATTTCGCTAATCCCGCCATCTGAGAAATGACCATCATCGCGGGGAGTGCCCCACAACCTAAGAGCCCTAGCATGGGCCAGAAGGTCCTACTCTGAAGCATTTCTCGGGGGGTGAGTGAGCGCTGCGCACTCCCACGTTTCGGTTGCATCGGTACGGGATCAATCCGTAATAGCCAACCTCCCACACAAATGACGAACCCCGAAATAGCACCCAAAATCAGAAACGTTTGCGCAATCCCGTGTTGATCAATGAGGTGTTGCGCCACCGGGGGCACCACTACGGAACTAAAACCGTAGGCGGCGGTCGCAATACCACCGGCTAAACCGCGTCGCTCTGGGAAAAGCCGAATCGCGGAACTAATAGTAGCCCCGTAGCTCAGCCCTAACCCAATACCAAAGCAGAGCCCATAGGCGAGCGAAATACTCAGGGGCGTCGTCAGGACTCCACTCAAGGCTAACCCTAGACCCACCAAGAGACCGCCCAGCATAATCATGTAGCGGGGGCCCATTCGGTCACTGACGATCCCCCCTAAAATCATGGGAATGGGACCAATGCCGTTGGCTAATCCAAAGGCAAGCGCCAGATCGCCTGCCGTATACGGATGAGCGTGCAAGCGACTCAAATACTCGGCCGCTGCACTCGAGAGCACGCTCCAGGAATAGATGGAGCCAAGGCACAAATTAATGGCGCAGATTACGCCCAGCAACAGAAGTCGCCGAGAAGGTGGGGTCATCATGGTCGTCGTTCGGGTTGGTCAATGGTGATCGTGAGTCCCGCTCAGCCTCATTTGCTGGGTCTTTTCATTCGTCTTTATAGGACCACGTACCGATATATTCTCTCAGTTTTTTGATCTGTTCAGCAAAAAAATCGCCCCAGAGACCGAAATCTTTGGGGCGGTTGTTGTTGGTGCGCACTTCCCACTATTGCTGGGATTGGGGCACCACACGAATCACGCGTTTTTCAAGTTCTTCTTTATTGAAATCGGCCGTGGAGCGATCCAAATTCACGGCGGACACAATGGCACGCAAACCTTCGGGGTCAAAGATGCGCACATGCTTTTGATTAACTTCAATGAGCCCGTCATGCGAGAAGCGCGAGAGCACACGGCTCACCGTTTCGAGCTTCAACCCGAGGTAAGAGCCAATTTCGGCACGCGTCATACGCAACACGAATTCGCTACGGGAGTAGCCACGGTTTTCAAACCGTTGCGAGAGCGACAATAAAAAGGCAGCTAAGCGTTCTTCCGCATGCATACTCCCTAAGAGGAGCATCACACCGTGTTGACGCACGATTTCACGCGAAAGCATCTTTTGGAAGTGCGACCCCATCGCCTTCATCGAGGTCGTTGCTTCTTCCATGCGGGAATACGGAATGACGCAGACTTCAGTATCTTCCAAGGCGACCACGTCACAGGAGTAAACCCCACTCGAAATCCCGTCAATACCAATCATTTCGCCCGCCATGAAGAAGTTGGTCACCTGTTCGCGACCATCACTACTCATGACCGTACTCTTTAAAAATCCTAATCGTACGGCATACAGATTTTCAAAGAAGTCCCCTGCACGATACAGCACTTCACCACGACGAATACGACGTCGCGAAGCAACGAGCTCTTCGAGTTTTTCCACTTCTTTGAGGGTTAGACCCTGTGGCAGGCACACTTCTCGCAAATTGCAATTAGAGCATGCAACGCGCAATGTCGTTAAATTCACCATTTGTTGCGTATCTCCCCAATCCATTCCCCTTTCCCCAAAGAAAAAGGGCTGATCGTTTAAATTTATTCTTATCCTCAGCACACGCCCCGTTTCGGGTGATTTTGCTTGGGTGCGCTAAGAGCGAGACTCCAGTTCGTGTATTGGTATTAACGCTAATGCGTTCGATCGTCCTCCCAAAGGTCTAATAATATTGCAGTAATCTGCGCTCACTACAATAGAGTCAGTCTTCAAAGAAAGAGTTTCGAAGATCCGTTCGAACTGTACTCCTAGTTTAGCGAAGTCTGTCGAATTTGACTAGTATCAATAAACCAGTATCTTCATAAATTTTTTCTTCAGAAGTTTAATCTAAGTCACGTCCAAGGAATCACACAGATGACTAATCCCGCTACCAGCGGTGTTGAACTCCCCGACATGGAGTTACTCCGCAAGTTTGATGTGCCGGCCCCTCGCTATACGTCATACCCCACTGCTGACCGTTTTAACACGGAATTCGGTGTGGCTGATTATGAAAAAGCGCTCGCACAACGTGCCCAGGCGAAACACCCCGCGCCGCTCTCCCTTTATGTGCATGTGCCGTTCTGTAACGACATCTGCTACTACTGTGGTTGCAATAAGATCATCACCCGCGATCACTCGCGCGCTGCTGAATACATCGATGTGCTCGACTTAGAAACCCAAATGGTCAAAGATCGTCTGACGGGTTCTCAGGAATTGGAGCAGTTGCACTTTGGTGGCGGCACTCCGACCTATTTAACCAACGACGAAATGGCTCGCCTGATGAGCATTTTGACCTCCCGCTTCCCGTTAGCCAAGGGTGGGGAATTCTCCATTGAAGTGGACCCCCGTACCTGTGACGCGGATAAAGTGACTCACTTAAAGCAGTTGGGTTTAAATCGTATGTCCTTGGGCGTTCAGGACTTTAATCCGGACGTGCAAAAGGCCGTGAACCGTATTCAGCCCTTCGAAATGACGAAGAACACCATCGAAGCGGCTCGTGCCAACGGATTTGAATCCGTCAATATCGACTTGATTTACGGCTTGCCGAAGCAAACCCGTGAAACGTTCTCGCACACGATCGATCAAGTCTTGGCGCTCTCGCCGGACCGTATTGCGCTTTACCACTATGCGCATTTACCGAACCACTTCAAGAGCCAGCGCCGTATTCTGCCTGCGGATCTCCCAGGTACGGTGGAAAAGGTCAACATCATGTTCGATGCGATCACGCGCTTGACCGCGAACGGGTATCGCTACATCGGGATGGACCACTTTGCCAAAGAAACGGACGAACTCTCGATCGCGCAACGCGAAGGCACCTTACAGCGTAACTTCCAGGGCTATTCCACCAAGGCCGAATGCGACATGGTCGCGTTGGGCGTCTCGGCCATTTCCAAGATCGACCGTGCCTATGCCTGCAATCCGCGTGAAATCGACGAATACTACGCCGCGATTCGTGCGGGTCATTTAGCGACTAATCGTGGGTACTGGTTAAACGACGACGATGAATTACGCCGCTACGTCATCATGACGATCATGTGCAACTTTGAGTTGAAGAAGGCCGATGTGGAAGCCCGCTTTGGCATTAACTTCGATGAAACCTTCGGCTACGAATGGGGCAAGATGAAGCCCTATGTGAAGCACGAACTCGTTGAACTCTATGACGACCGCTTAGTGGTGTCGGCAAAGGGCAAGATTTTCGTACGTGCCGTGGCGATGCAGTTTGACCGCTACTTGCGCGAATCGACTCGTGCGGGCGGCTATTCGCGTATCGCGTAATGTCGACTTAGGCTAGGGGGCTTCGCCCTACCTCCTGACACTAACCGATGTTGTGCCTTCGGGCTCAACATCGGTTTTTTTGACCTAAGTACGTGACATTTTACGTTCTAAGGGTAAAATAGGGAGTTCATCGTAAGGGACGCCGCTCGTGTGGCCCCTTTTAGACAGATTAATTGACAACGTTTCCAAGCCTGGTGCTCACTTTGAGTATCGCGAGGAAAAATTAACTCGTAACAAGAAACAACACTATGAAAGTCGCAGATATTCGTCGAACCTACTTAAAGTTCTTCGAAAGTAAAGGCCATACGATTGTAACCTCGAGCCCGGTGGTTCCTGGCAACGACCCGACCTTACTCTTTACCAACGCTGGGATGAACCAGTTCAAGGACGTGTTCCTTGGCTTTGATAAGCGTCCCTATTCCCGTGCTACCACCAGTCAGAAGTGCATTCGCGCTGGCGGTAAGCATAACGACTTGGATAACGTGGGTTATACCGCACGTCACCATACGTTCTTCGAAATGCTCGGGAACTTCTCCTTTGGTGACTACTTCAAGCAAGACGCCATTCACTTTGCATGGGAACTCTTAACAAAGCACTTCATGCTCCCGGCGGAAAAGCTCTGGGTCACGGTTTATGCCGAAGACGACGAAGCCTATGACATTTGGAATAAGCAAGTGGGTGTGCCCGCCGAGCGTATCGTTCGCATCGGGGACAACAAAGGCGCTCGCTACATGTCGGACAACTTCTGGATGATGGGCGACACGGGTCCTTGCGGTCCTTGCTCCGAAATCTTCTACGACCACGGTGAAGACGTACAAGGGGGTCCTCCGGGATCGCCTGACGAAGACGGCGACCGCTATATCGAAATTTGGAACCTCGTGTTCATGCAGTTCAACCGCGACGAAAAGGGTGTGATGCATCGCTTACCCAAGCCCAGCGTTGATACGGGGATGGGGCTCGAGCGTATTGCCGCCGTGTTGCAGGGTGTGCACAACAACTACGACATCGACCTCTTTAAGAATTTGTTAGCCGCTGCCAAGGCTGCGGTGGATGCCGTCTCGGAAACACCGGCGGATCCGGCTTCGCCCTCGTTGAAGGTGATTGCTGACCACATCCGCGCCTGTGCCTTCTCGATTGCTGACGGTATCGTTCCGGGTAACGAAGGTCGCTCGTATGTGTTGCGTCGTATCTGCCGTCGTGCCATTCGTCACGGCTACAAGTTAGGTGCGCGTGCTCCCTTCTTCTATACGTTAGTCGAAGCGCTTCGTAAAGAAATGAGCGAAGCTTACCCTGAACTCAACAATCCGCGTATTGCTGAGGTGATCCAGGAAGAAGAACAACGTTTCTTCCTCACGATCTCCAAGGGGATGGAAATCCTCGAAGGCGCGATTGCTGAATGCAAGAACGGCGTGTTGGATGGGGAAGTGCTCTTTAAGTTGCATGACACCTACGGCTTCCCGGCGGACTTAACGGCCGACGTATGCCGTGAACGTAACCTCAAGGTGGACATCGCCGGGTTTGACGTGGCGATGCAACGTCAGCGCGATGCTGCACGCGCCAATGCGAAGTTTAAGATGGCCCAAGGGCTCGAATACACGGGTCCCGATACGGTCTTTACGGGTTACGAAACCTTGGAAGAAAAAGACGCTACGGTGTTGGCTGTCTATAAAGACGGTCAGGCGGTCGATCGTGTCGACGCCGGTGAAGACGCCGTCGTGGTCTTCGACAAGACCCCCTTCTACGCCGAACAAGGCGGTCAGGTAGGCGACAAGGGCCGTTGCTCGAACGACACTTCGATTTTGGATGTGCTTGACACGTTCCGCGTCAAGGGTAAGGTGACGGGCCAACATGTGCACGTCGTCGAAGGGCGTGTGGCCAAGGGTGACACGTTCTCGTTGCGTGTCAACGGCGACTTGCGCGAAGCGACCATCCGTAACCACTCCGCTACGCACTTGTTGCAAAAGGCCTTGCGCAAGGTGTTAGGTGAACATGTCCAGCAAAAAGGCTCCTTGGTGAGCCCCGATGTGTTGCGCTTTGACTTCTCGCACAATAAGCCCATGACGGCCGAAGAAATTCGCACCGTTGAACACATGGTGAACGCCGAAATTCTCGCTAACACGGAAACGCAAGCCCGTGTGATGCCGATCGACGAAGCGAAAGAAACCGGTGCCTTAATGCTCTTTGGTGAAAAGTACGACAACATCGTGCGTGTGTTGAACATTGGCTCCTCCATCGAATTCTGTGGTGGCTGCCACGTGACACGCACGGGCGACATCGGTTCCTTCAAGATCGTATCCGAAGCGGGTATCGCTGCCGGGGTGCGTCGTATTGAAGCTCAGACGGGCTTTAACGCCTTGGCGGTTGCTCAGACCAACTCCGAAGTGCTCGATGCAGTATTACGTAACCTGCACGTCAAGACGACCGAATTGCCGAGCAAGATCGACTCCTTGATGAACGATATGAAGGCGCTTGAAAAAGCCATCGAACAAATCAAGAGCAAAATGGCAGCTCGTGCTGGCGATGCCTTGGTTGAAAAGGCTATCGATGTCAAGGGGGTGAAAGTCTTAACGGCTCGCCTCGACGGTATCGATGCTAAGGCCCTGCGTGAAACCCTCTTTGGCTTAAAGGACAAATTGGGTAGCTCGGTCGCAGTGATTGCCAGCGTCGCGGAAGACGGTAAGGTGCAGTTAGGCGCTGCAGTGAGCGCCGATCTCACGAACCGTATTAAGGCCGGTGAATTGGTGAACCTCGTTGCTCAGCCCTTAGGGGGTAAGGGTGGCGGTAAACCCGATCTCGCCATGGCCGGCGCACAGTCTGCTGATGGGCTCGACGCCGCCTTTGCCCAGGTTCGTCCGTGGGTAGAAGCCAAGCTCTAATCGACGCTCACGCGCGATTGAGTTAACGTTTCGCAGACTTGGGGGTGTTCCATCACGGACACCCCTTCTTCACTTTTTAGGAGCGAATGGATGCAAACCTTAGCCATTACCGAACTCTGTTTACCCGGGGAGGCCTGCCCGATCCCGGTGCTCAAGACGAAAAAGGCATTGGCCAAAATGGCCACTGGCGAACAAATCCGCGTCGTGAGTACGGATCCGCATAGCATTCCAGACCTCAAAGAGTTCTGCACTCAAACGGGTCACCAATACCTTGAATCCTCCACGCGGGAAGGGGCCCAGGGAACGGAATACGTTTCCGTGATTGCGCACCGCTAATACGTCTCCGAGTACCATCACCTATTTACGGTATTTCAGGCGTCGCACTTGTATATTTCGAGCAAAGCGTGTAATATTCCAGATCTGCGCTTTTGCGGCTGTAGCTCAGTTGGATAGAGTATCTGGCTACGAACCAGAGGGTCGTGGGTTCGAATCCTGCCAGCCGCGCCACTCATTTTTGAGAAAAGCCAGAACAATTTGATGTGCGGCTGTAGCTCAGTTGGATAGAGTATCTGGCTACGAACCAGAGGGTCGTGGGTTCGAATCCTGCCAGCCGCGCCACCCAATTCCAGAGCGTTGTTTCTAGTATCAGAAACAACGCTCTTTGTGTTTATATTGCGATTTTTTCGTGATTTATCAAATAGTTAATTTTTAGCCATTTTTCCCCAAGTTGCCTAAAAAATAGGCAATAACAGAAATCTTTGTAAATCACAGCTCTATTACATCAATAGCGCTTTTTCCCCCGAGTTACACACAGTTTCTGTGGACAACTTTTCAAAGGGTTTGTGAATAACTCCCGGGGCACTACACCACAACTGCTACAGTGTCAAGGGGTGCACGAAAAAAAGTCGACTGCCCATTTTTTGAGCAGTCGACAGGTTATCCACAATTCCTCAGGGTTTTCCCTTATTTACCCTGACAGGAACCCGAACGGCGATGGTACTTCAAAAACGATACCTTAAAAGGACGTTTTTCGGTGGGCTCAAGTTCCTCAAGGCATTCCGCTTCCCAGAGCGTTGGATCAATGTCAGGGAAACGAGTATCCCCTTCAAAATCGGCATCCATCACCGTCACCCAAAGGTGATCGGCCTTCGGAAGGGCTTGACGGTATATTTCACCACCTCCGATCACGAAGACGCGCGCCTCACTATGTAAATAGAGAAGGGCGTCATCGAGCGAAGGAACCACGTGCGCCCCCGACGCCACGTAATCCGTTTGGCGCGTGATCACCACATTCGTGCGTCCCGGTAAGGGCCGGCCAATCGATTCCCAAGTTTTCCTCCCCATGATGACCGCATGTCCCATGGTCGTTGACTTAAAGTGGGCAAAATCTTCCGGCACATGCCACAGCATTTGGTTATCTTTCCCGATCACCCCGTTGCGAGCAATGGCGACAATCAAATCCACTTCCATACCCTACTCCTTAGACTGCCACCGGGGCTTTGATATGCGGATGGGGATCGTAGCCAACGATTTCGAAGTCTTCAAACTTGTAGTCAAAAAGACTCGGCGGGCAACGCTTAATGACCAACTTCGGAT
>CAJJMF010000114.1 GCA_905192805.1 uncultured Sutterella sp.
AAAGACTCTTGCACTCACGTTCTAAAAAAAGAATGTAACCTCTAAATGATACCAGCCACCTACCGTCTAATAGACTAAAATTTCAAGTAAGCAAAATCAGGCAACAAAGATTAGCGTTTTTTCGCTGTTGCCTAGAAGGTCCGTTAAAATACACTCTCTTTAAGGCAGAGTCCAAACACTTGGATGTCCTAAGACAAGCGTTATGCCTTCGCTCATCGTCATGGATATCCTTTCGTTTAGGCAGAGAAGAATGATGACAACTGTAAAAACACTCGCTAGCACGCTGATCCTGGCTTTAACGCTCGGTAGCGCACAAACGCTTTGGGCGGCAGAGACCCCCGATACTCCGGATGTCAATGCGAAAGAGGAAGCGGCAAAAATTGAAGCCGAATCCTTAGCACCGACCGCCAAAGACATGGCCAAAGCCAAGCAAGATCGCCAAAAGGGGCATATCCCCCCGCGTAACAATGAACGCGAAACCAAGATTGAAGCCGTTCGCGATCAAAATAATCGTGTGACGGAATACGTTGTCACACCAGGGATGACGCATATCCCCTACTCGATGGAAAATCAAGCAGAACGCCCCATTCCTTCCGCGCCGGGGAGCAATAGTCAGAGCACCTTAGGCAACACCAAACAATTCAAGATTGGGTTCTAAAGCGTGGCTCGAAACACAACGGTATTTCCCTTTTCCTACGGCCTCTTTTGGTTTAAAGAGGCCCTACGCGTTTTTAGTCTCGCTCCGCTCTCCTACTTGGGCGTCGTGTTGTTTTATCTTCTCACGAGTGGTTTACTTTCGAGCATCCCTTTATTGGGGCAAGTGATTGCCTCAGCATGGATGCCGTTTGGGACATTACTGATCGCAATGGCCACTCGTAACGTCCTTGAGCATCAGCCTATTAGCTACGATCCCCTTTTTGCTACCTTGAAAAAACCGGGGTTACGTACACGACTCTTAAATATGGGACTCGTGTATGCCTTAGCGCTCCAACTTGTCGCCGCGGTCTTTTTTACGATGGCAAGCGATACGGTCGCCTCATGGGCAGACGTGGAATCCCTTTCTGAGGCCGAGATCCCCTGGGGAGCCCTCATCGTCACGGTACTCCTTTACCTACCGTGCGTTTTACTCTCGCTCTTTTCGCCCATTTTGGCTGCGGACGCAGGGTTACCAGTCGCTAAGAGCTTCTTCTTTTCGATTTCTGCCTGCTTACTGCAGTGGCGAGCGAGCTTAATGGCTGGTCTTCTTTACCTCGGCAGTAGTTTTGTGCTGGGAACCCTCCTCGTATTGGGATTTCGACTACTTGGGATCTTTAACTACGTGATCTGGGTCGCCCCGTTTTACATTGCCTTCATGACCGCTTTTGGCTTTGCCTTCATCTGGCCCATGTACCGAGATTTGTTTGGAGAGAAAGGGCTACTTGACGAGCAACAATAAGCTCTAATGGGATCGCAAGACAGACTGCAAGCCTTTGGCCTGCGGTCTGTTTTTATTTCGAGAAGCCCTCTTCGAGTCACCGCCTCTACTCTAAGTTTTCCCACAGGGTGGGGGTTTTCGCATCCACTTCAGGTCGACCGGCCACGCGTAATCCCAAAAGTCGAATACCTCCCGAGGGTATGACAATCCCCGCAAGAAGCGCTCGGGCATCGTGAAGAATTCGATCGTAATCGGCGCCATACGGGTACGCGGCACTCATCGCTCGGCTCACCGTGGTAAAGTCCGAAAAACGTAATTTAAGTGTCAAGGTTTTCCCAATAAACTCGCTTTTCGTGAGGCGTCCTACTAAATCCTCCGTAACACGAACCAGAAGGGAGTCAATCTCGTCGACCCGAGTTAAATCGACCGCCACGGTTTCTTCACAACTCACACTTTTGCGTTCCCGATAAGGTGTCACAGGACGATCATCGATACCGCGCGCAAACCGAAAAAGGCTAGTTCCTTGCTCCCCAAAGAGCGCAATTAAACGCGGCAGTGGCATCGCACGCAGATCGCGCCCGGTGAACACCCCAAGCGCATTGAGTCGCTTCGCACTCACCGGTCCAACACCCCAAATGCGTTCCACTTTCAGCTGATCAATAAAAGCTTGCGCCCGATCGGGATGAATCACACACAGTCCATCGGGCTTACGGTAGTCGGACGCAATTTTGGCGAGAAACTTGCAATACGATACTCCCGCGCTGGCGACCAAATCCAACTCACGTCGTATATCCGACTTGATGGCACGCGCGATATCGATCCCTAAGGCGTAGTTTCGTTTGTTATTGGTCACATCCAAAAACGCCTCATCGAGACTAATTCCTTCCACCAAATCCGTGTACCGGTGAAAAATTTCATGAATCTGGGCAGACACCTCTCGATAACGTGCCATTCGACCTTCTACAAAAATCAGTTGTGGGCACAGTGCTTTCGCTTGTCGACTCGGCATGGCACTATGAATTCCATAGCGACGTGCCTCATAGCTTGCTGTGGCTACCACTCCTCGTCCATCGGCGTGTCCCACTGCAATCGGTTTACCCCGTAAGGCAGGATTATCACGCTGCTCGACGGAAGCAAAAAAGGAATCGAGGTCCACATGCACGATTTTGCGGGATACGTCGCGTACTAACCCATAGTCGGGTTCGTCACTGTTCGGTAACATCGACTCGTGGCGGGAGGATAGATGTGAAGGCATACTGCGTTAATCAAAGGAAACTCTGGTCACATTGTGCAGACATTTTCTCCATTTTGGCAAGCCACTACGCCTTAAGAGCACGATGGATTCCTCCCAGAGCTCTCTCCTTTGGGAGAGTTCATACCGACAGGAACAAAAAGCCTCGGGAGGATTCTGAAAACTCACCCAAAAAGGACTACAATTGCATCCTTACGGTTTGTGTCACCTATTTAACGAAACAACGGAGAATGAATAATGGCTCATGTGGTGTGTGACGGTTGCATTAACTGCAAACACACGGACTGCGTCGATGTCTGCCCTGTAGACTGCTTCCGCGAAGGTCCTAACTTCCTCGTCATTGATCCCGATGAATGCATCGACTGTGCTGTGTGCATTCCGGAATGTCCGGAAGCAGCCATTTTCGCTGAAGAAGATGTGCCCGAAGATCAGCAGGAATTTATTGCCCTCAATGCCGAACTCGCGCGTGAATGGCCCTCGATTACCCGTCGTAAACCCGCTCCGGACGATGCCCATGAATGGAGCGGCATGGTCGGCAAGATCAAATATTTAAAGCGCTAATTACGCAAACAATAGTGGCCCCATGAGAAAAAAGGATTGCTCCCCACGTGGGCGGTGATCCTTTTTTTCGCTCAATTTTCTCACTATCCTGTCGCTTTCGTATCCCGGGAGGATCACATGCAATCCATACGTTTGCTCACTAAAGACGCGTTGACCGATTCCCTTTTTCACTTGGTGTTTACACGCCCCGACCATTGGCACTATGAGGCAGGTCAGTTTGCACGTTTGGGGTTGGCGCAACCTGAAGGTGAGCCGTTATTTCGTGCCTACTCCATGTCGAGTGCGCCAAGCGAATCGGTGTTGAGCTTTCTCATTAAGCGTGTCGAAGGGGGCGCCCTTTCCCCAAAACTCACCGATCTCCGCGTAGGGGAAGAGGTGTTACTGGACGGCGAAGCGCAAGGAAACCTATTGCCATCGCGTATTCCTGGTGGTAATGTGATGTACTTCTTTGCCACAGGGGCGGGACTCGCTCCCTTCATTGCCCTCTTAAAGGATCCTGCCACGCTCGCGGCCTGGCCACGCTTTGTCTTAGGACTCTCCGCACGCACCCTTCACGAGGTGCAATCCCTTTCGGCAATGGCCACCGCCTTGGGCGTTGCCAAATTAACCATTTTGCCTGCTACGACGCGGGAAGAAAGTCCCTTAAAGGGCCGTATCCCTGAACTCATCACCTCTGGGCAAATTGAAACCCTGAGTGACGCCCCGCTCACTCCCGAAAATGCCCGTGTGATGCTCTGCGGAAATCCTGACTTTATCAAGGACATGCGAGCCTTACTCAAAACGCGTGGCCTCGTGTCACCGCGATTTGGCAAACCTGGACAACTTTTAGTGGAATCGCTCTGGTAAGCCAGAGCCCCAGAACGGAATACCTAACACCATGACAGTTTCGGATAACCCCCGCCCCTCCAGTCGAGAAACGTTGATTAAAATTCTCGACGATCTGCTCCCACAAACCCAGTGTCGCCAATGTGGCACTGAAGGGTGTCTTGCCTACGCTCGTGCGATGGTAGAGGACGGGGTTCCGATTAATCGTTGTGCTCCTGGTGGCTCCGAGGGAATTCGTCGTTTAGCACTCGCGTTGGGGGTACCTGAAATCCCTCTCGATCCTGATTATGGTCAAGAGTTACCGTTTGCCGTCGCACGTATCCGTACCGAAGCCTGTATTGGTTGCTCTTGGTGTATTAAGGTGTGTCCCACCGATGCCATTGCCGGTTCTCCTAAGCACTTACATGGGGTGATTGAAAAGCGATGCACGGGCTGTGCGCTTTGCCTACCCGCCTGTCCCATGGATTGTATTGATATGGTGGAAAATGGTGAGCAATGGACCCTTACGAATGCGCATCAAGCGCGAGAATGGTTCCGTAGCCGTACTCAACGCTTAGCTCGACAACAAGCAGCTGACCACGAACGATTGGAAGCGTTACGTCATCCAAGCCAAAGCGAGAAAGCCTCGCTCATTAGTCGTATCATGGCCAAAGCTCGTGAGAGCAACGCGCAAAACTAACAAGGAGACCCAAGAATGATCAAAGTGGCTGATCGTGAAGAATTCATGCGCCGGCTGGCCGAACAAAACCCTAATCCGAAAAGTGAACTCCATTTCAGTACACCGTTCGAGTTACTGGTCGCCGTCGTTCTCTCGGCTCAAGCCACCGACAAAGGGGTCAACATTGCCACAGCCAAACTCTTCCCCGTTGCCAATACGCCCGAAGCCATTTTAGCTTTGGGCCTCGAAGGGCTGATCCCCTTCATTCAAACGATCGGACTCTATCGCTCAAAAGCCCAACACATCATGGGACTATGTCGTCGATTGGTCGATGACTTTCACAGTGAAGTCCCCCGAGACTTTGATGCGCTTGTGAGCTTACCTGGCGTAGGGCGTAAGACCGCTAACGTTGTTCTCAATGTCGCCTTTGGCGAACCACGTATTGCGGTTGACACCCATATTTTCCGCGTCTGTAACCGCACGAAATTTGCTTCAGGGAAAACACCCGATGACGTGGAAGATAAACTCTTAAAAGTGGTTCCTAAGGCATACCTGAAAAATGCGCACCACTGGATTCTGTTGCACGGTCGCTATGTCTGTAAGGCACGAAACCCTGAATGTGAACGCTGCGTGATCGCCGAATTTTGCCATGCCCCCGAAAAAGCCCAACGCTTCAAGGACTTCTCTCCAACGAGCACGGAGGAAACCACTACTCCAACCCGCCGTTCTTCGGTGAAACGTAGCAAAAAAACCACGCCCACCCAAACGGAGTCGTAATTCGCATGAACGAGGATGATCGTGCACGGATGGCTCTCCTGTGCCATCCTCGTTGTCTTGGATCGTTTACTCGCTGACCCGTTTTCAATGCGTCTTCGCTCATAGGACTAAAACTGCGACTAAGTCCTTACGGCATATGCCTTATATCGTCTGACTCAACAGTATTGTCTGCCAAATTATTCCTTTCGTCGACGAATTTAGCGTTTTGACCGCCTAAAATGGTTAGAAGACTCAGCAAAAATGCTGACCTTAGGAAAGCACCTATTCAACACACGCTTTACCTTCCTCCGATTGAGTTTTTGACCACTAGGAATTTTTTGCTATGAAAGACGACTCACCTTGCCAACAATGTGTTACACCGACGTATAGTCGCATCGGTCAGCCCCAAGGCTCTTCCGTCATTGGGCAAATTCTGGCATTGGCTAACCGCCCGGAAGTCATTAGTTTTGCAGGCGGGTTGCCCTCGCCTGAAGGCTTCCCTGTTAAGGCTATTCAAGAAGCAGCAGACCGTACGTTGGAAAGTGAAGCATTGACCGCCCTGCAATATTCGGGCGTGGCAGGGATGGCAAGTCTTCGCAACGCGATTGCCGCCTACGAAACCGCCGCTGGGGTTCCGACCACGGCCGATGAAGTGATGATTGTGAGTGGCTCCCAGCAAGCGCTTGATATCGTTGCTCGTGCCTTTATCGATGTGGGTAGCAAAATTTTGGTGGAACGCCCCACGTATTTGGGGGCTTTGTTAGCCTTTAAGTTGTGCGAACCGACCTTTGTCGACTTGCCTGCGGATGAGGCGGGGTTGTTGCCAGAAAAAATGGGCGAAGAATGCCGCGGGGCTCGCTTTGCCTACGTTATGCCGACCTTCCAAAATCCGTCCGGGTTAACCATTGATGAATCTCGTCGTAAAGCTTTAGCCGAAAAAGCCCGTGAATACGATTTCTGGCTTCTGGAAGATAACCCTTATGGGGAGCTCTACTACGGGGACAAACCTCCCCAGTCCTTGCGCGCTTATGCCCCTGAGCGCACGTTGCGCTTAGGTACGATGAGTAAAGTGCTCTCGCCAGGCTTACGTTTAGGCTATATCTGTGGTCCGAAGCATGTGTTGGCGGCCTTACAGCAACTTAAAACCAACATGGACTTGCATACGAGCACCTACACGCAGTTGCTGACGGCCCGTGTGATCAACGCCGGCTTGTTGGATACCCATTTGCCGAATGTGCGTAAGCTCTATCGCGAAAAGGCACAAGTCATGCTGGAAAGCTTAGAGAAGTTTATGCCCAAGCATCCCGAGGTCAACTGGACACATCCCTCGGGCGGTATGTTCATTTGGTTGAATTTGCCTCAGGGCTTGGACTCCAAAGATTTATTGCAACGCGTACTCGATTCGGATGTTCCGGTCGGTTTTGTGCCAGGAGAGGCATTCTACGCCAATGATCCGGAATTGAATCACTGCCGACTCTCCTTTGTCACGGTTCCATCGCAGAAGATCCGTGCTGGGGTCGAATCCATTGGACGCGCGCTTACCGCCATTTTGAAGGAACGTGGACTCCTCTAATTCACACCCGTCCCATAAAAAACCGCCGGTTTTTCTTCCGGCGGTTTTTATTTGTGCGCGTCCGTTAGCTTAGCTACCTGCGTGTCGTTCTTTGCGATCCAAGAAAAGGCTCACCAGCGTCCCCCCTTCAGGGGCAGCGCGACTCACGGTACACGTGGCGCCAATGCGTTTCGCACGTTCGGCCATAATCGAGAGCCCTACGTGTTGGTTCTTACGCTCTTCGACCAACTTTTCATCCAACCCAACCCCATCGTCCAAGATATTAACGCGCAAGTCTTCCTGATTATCGATCGTGATTAATACATTGTTGGCTTTGGCGTGCTTGCGCACGTTAGAGAGGGCCTCTTGAATGATGAAGATCACCTGTAACTTCTGGCGTGGCGTCAAACCGATACCGTTATCAATCACCTTGAGACGTGTGCTCACATGAGCCTGCCCTTCAAAACGCTTGATCACCGTCTGCACGCCTTCAATGAAGTCTTCTTTGTGGAGACGTTCACGGAAATTAAGGAGCAACTCGCGGACGTCTTCGTAGCACTCTTGAACTCCTTTACGAATCGAAGCGAGACTTTCATCACGCAATTCCACGTCATTGTGTTCGATCGCATCGCCCAAGAACTGTACCTGAAGGTTCAAGTACGAGAGCGCCTGCGCGATCGAGTCATGTAGCCCCTGGGCCAAGAGTTGGCGTTCTTGAACGACCGCGTACTGTCGATCACGTTCATTTAAGCGGGCATTTTCAATCGCGGTACCCAGATGCGAAGCAAAGTTCTTCAGTAAGCGTACGAGTTGAGTCGTTAAACGCGGACCCGACTTAAAGTAGAGCGAATAAATACCCACGTCACCCGACGTGGCGCGAATCTGGAAGCAGTAAATATAGTTGAATCCTTCTTGACGCAACTTCACTGCCAGAGGATCATCGACTTCTGAGAGGTGCAAACACACGGGATAGTTTTTATCCAAAATGCCACGCACCAAGGCTTCGTTCTTTTTAAGCTGGCTCAGTTGATAAATCAAATCCCCGCCAATGCCATCCAACGCATCCAAGCGAATAAAGCCCGAGGATTCATCCAAAATATGCACCGTGCACGCATCCGCGTCAGCATGACGAATAATGCGCGAGACAAACCCCTCAATGATTTCTTCTTGGCTACGCTGTTGCGCAAAGAAACTCGTCATTTCATAGAGCTGCGCTAAGTAGCTATTCTTTTCTTGGACCGAAGCGGTCTTTTCCGCGACTTTCTGCTCGAGGTTATCGTATTTTCCTTTTTCCGTTCCCTTTGCCCGTCCTGGAAGTAGCCCATTCTTCTGCGGT
>CAJJMF010000115.1 GCA_905192805.1 uncultured Sutterella sp.
GGCTTGTATGAGGGGCACCAAGGCAAAGAGCACAAAAAGCCCCGCTTTCGTGACGCGGGTGATTCGCAAGGGCACAATGTAGCGCCAGAAAATCACTAACACGACGACAGAATAAAAAATCGTAAATCGCATAGGGTGTTCGTTGAGTTGAATGCGGGGCACACGGGCCCGCGATCACATCGGATGCTGGGACACGATCCGTGGGGAAGATTGCCCGTGTCCCGAGGGTGTTCTTCAGTTTAGCGGAGCGATCTGGAGCGGTGCGCCCACGAGACGGAGCAAAGACGTACCGAAATGCTTCAGAGCGAAGCGTCGGATACCTTTGGTTGCGCTTTCGCTCGCACGACTACGTTTCGTTTTCGAGCACTTCCACGAGCGCGTCGCCCGAGGTGAGTTCGGCCATTTTGTTCGTAAACCCCTCGAGCATCGCTTCCGCCAAGCGCACCTCAAAGGACGCATCGTAGCGGTAGTCCGCACTTAACACGTGGCCCGAAAAATTCGCGACTTCGCGCTTCACGGCTTCCGCGTGCGAGAGGTCCACGCTCACCAGCACGCGAACGCCCTTTTCTCGCTTTTTGGTGGGTAGCGTGTCGAGCCCGGCTTTCACGGCCCCAGAGTAGGCCCGCACGAGCCCCCCAGTGCCCAAAAGGGTACCACCGAAGTAGCGGGTGACGACCGCCACAATTTCGCCCACGGGGCTATAGAGCAGCGTCGAGAGCATCGGGCGCCCAGCGGTTCCCGAGGGTTCCCCATCGTCGCTACTGCCCACAAACGCACTGTCGCCGGCAGGCCCCGCTACAAACGCCCAGCAGTTATGGGTCGCACTACGGTGCTCCTCCCGGATACGATCGATAAAGGCACGGGCACTCTCCACATCCGAGGCACGCCCGATCGAGACGATAAAGCGCGAGCGCTTCACAACGATTTCTTCGCGATGCATGCCCCCGACAGGTAAATCGGGCACGAGATACCCCGCGTCCGTCGGCGCTGGGGTGTCGTTATTGTCCGCCATTGGTGTCAACGCTTAGCGAATAATGCCGCGCGGGCTCTCGGCCACGAACTGCATAAAGTGCGTTAACACGTCCACCGCGCCCGGGAATTCCGTCTTTAAGCCTTCCATCTGTTCGAGCGCCTTTTTAATGAGGAGGTTTTCACGGTAGAGTAATCGGTAGGCTTGGTGAATGGCTTTCATTTGCTCCTCGGTCCAGCCGTGACGACGTAGGCCCACCGTATTGAGCCCATGAGGACCCGCGGGGTTGCCCGAGCAAATCACGTACGGGGGTAAGTCACGCAACAGTGCCGAGGCCCCACCCACCATAGCGTGTTCGCCCACGCGAACAAACTGGTGCACCCCCGTTTGTCCGCCAATGATGGCGTAGTCTTCCACGACGACGTGACCAGCGAGCGCCACGTTATTGGCTAAAATCGTCCCGCTGCCCACCCGGCAGTCGTGGGCGACATGCACGTTGGCCATAAAGAGGTTATCGGACCCGACACGCGTGATCCCCTCGTCTTGGATCGTCCCAATCGAGAGCGTGCAGTTTTCACGAATCACGTTACGGTCCCCGACAATTAACTGGGTGTCTTCGCCCGCGTATTTTTTGTCTTGCGGATGGCAGCCCACGCTCGCCCCCGCGTAAATCACGTTATCTTCGCCAATCACCGTGCGGCCTTCGATAACCACATGACTACGTAAATGGGTACGAGCCCCAATCACCACGTTGGGCCCCACTAAAGAGAACGGTCCGACAATCACGTCGTCGGCAAGTTGCGCGCTCGCATCCACGAGCGCTGTGGGATGAATCTTGGCCATATCAGTCAATCCTTTATTGAGAGTGAGCACACGGGGTGCTCACTGGGCAGCGCGTTGTGTACCGCTGCCAATATTCCGCTCTGTATATTTACACTAAATCGAAGTGTCTGTACTCGAATCGACGATAGGTTGCGTCGATTTTTGCCTCGAGCGGTACTCATGAAATTGAGCCTATTATACTGAGATCCCGAAATTGAGAGGAAGAGGGGGGCACAAAACACGAAGCCCTTTGATGCCACACGCCGTGCACCAAAGGGCTGGGGAGAGTGAGGAATCTTTCCTCTACTGGTTAGCCGTTAGGCCTTATGCGCATGCGTTGCGCTTTGTCCCTTAAAGAGTACGCGCCTAGGTTGCCCCAGACGGGGCGTATTGACGCGCGTGGCTAACCAACAAACGATCGAACCACAAACGAGGATCATGACTCCCGTCCAGAAACTCGTGGTTAATTGGGCACCGATCCAAATCGACCCAAATAGGCAGGATAAAACGGGGGTAAAGTAACTCGCAATCGCCATCAACGTCATGTGGCCACGGGCAATCCCATAGGTCCAGCACGCGTAGCCGGTGCCCGTGGCTAAGGCCCCCATCACCACCCCCACGTAGCCAAAGCCATGCGGATTAGGAACGGGTTTGGGACCAATACCGAGCGCCCAAATGATGCCAATTAAGAGCGCATCGATCGCAAAAATGATCACCACGGGGTTTTTCCCACGGCTCCACGCACGGGTCATCGAACTATAAAGCGACCACGTGAGCGCTCCTAAAAAGGCGAGCCCGTAACTCAAGGGGTTTTCGGCAATGTGTGCGCTTAACACATCGATATCAATGCCTTTATCGCCCCCTAAGACCATCGCCACGCCAAAAAACGCGAGCAGCATCCCAATGCCTACCCACCATTTGGCTTTTTGACCATTAAAGGCAATCGAAAAGAGAATCGTCATGCAGGGCCAGAGGTAGTTCACCATGCCGACTTCCATCGTTTGGTGTCCACCGGAGGATAAGGCCAAGGAAAAAATAAAGCACATGGCGGAAATATTGGCGGTCCCTACCCCAAAGACGAGGTAGCGCCAATCCCATCCGTGGAGTTTGGGAATCCCAAAAACCGCCGTCAACCCCAGGGTAGCCATGACGTAAAGGGCGAAAAAGCCTCCCGCGACCCCAAAATTTTCCGCAATACCACGCGTAATCCCGACACTCATTCCCCAAAGCATGGGGGCCATCATCCCGATGGCTGTCGCACGAGCCGTGTTGTCCATAGGTGTACCCACGGGGCGCACGGGGATCCTTCCCTCGGGCCGTGGGCTCAACTCCTTAGCAAAAAAATCGTCTTTACTCTTCGGAGCGATCGGCTCAGGGAAATGCGTTTTCTAAGAGTCGTCTCTCATCCCCCTCATCATAACGATTGGCATGGCGCCAACCGTGCGTCAGCGCCCGCCTCATGAGCAGTTCGGTGGGCAATCTGCACGAGATTCAACTTAAATCAAAGTTTTGACGACTCGCCTTAGCGATTTTCTACTTGAGAGCACGGTTTTCTCTATCCGCTCGTCGCGTCGACACAACAAAAAACCTTCGCCCTCTCCCCGGGCCATGGCCCCTAGGGGAGGTACGAAGGTCGATGGCTGACTCGTCAGCCGGTGCGTTAGGGGCGACGATCGGGGAGCGTCGCGGCACGGCTTAACCCGTACGTTAACACCGAGCGATCCGCGAAGAGCAAATAAAGCGTCGTCACAATCATCCCGGTTAACATCGCCGTGGGTTCCCCAAAGAAGGTGAGCGGAATGTTGAGTAACCAGGCGCGTAAAAACGCGACCACCGGGGCGCCGACCCACGCCAAGAGGAGCACCCACGTGAGCGAACGAGCACTACGGCCAATGGTAAGCATCAAGGCAGCGGCCGTTAAGGTCACCGCGGCCACCAAATCCGGGATTAACGTTTGAAAGGCGGCCCAGAAATACCCCGCCTCCATAAAGGCCACACGGGCGACTTCGGCGCCTTCACGGCCTAAGCGGAAAAGAGGCACGACGGCTTGGAGCCAGAAAAAGAGCACCACAATCAGTAAGAGCCCGCCCACGCCCGAGGCGTAGCCTGGCTTGGTGAGCGCCGGCGGCACCATGCGTGCAATGCGTAACACGGCCCACGCGATCACGCCCACTAAGAGGGCCATGATGAGCACAAAAATCCCTAATTGCATTGCCGAAAATTGGACCACGATGTGTTTTTCCTTCGTTGAGTGTTAAATGGGTTAGCGCGCTTGCCGTCATCGCCACGGTTAGTGGATTAAGGTCTGCGCCACGTTTCCTTCACCACTTAAGGCGTTGACGAGTCCACAGCTCTCACCCTCATGGTGACCGCCCTGGCAAAGGGCATCGAGACGCAACAAACTTTGGCGCAGCTCTTCTAATTCCGCAATCTGATGTTCGACCATTTCCAAATGCCCATGAATCAACCGATGGGTTTCGTTCGCCACCGTGGCCGAGGGCCGATTGACGTTATCCATCAAACAACGGATCTCGTCGATCGAAATCCCGAGCGTACGACAGCGGCGGATAAAATCGAGCTGCTTGACGTGCGTATGAGAATATACACGATAGTTATTATCGAGACGCTCTGCCGGAAGGAGTAGCCCGATTTTCTCGTAGTAGCGAATGGTTTCCGTTGTTTGCCCCGTGCGGGCCGCGAGTTCACCAATTTTCATACCTTCCTCCCTTGTGGATTACCACATAAATTTCGTGTGGGAATCGACGACCCGTATAGGGCCTTTTTCCCCGCATTTCCCTCCCTGATGAGGGAGAAAAAAATTATAATGGTTTGCTCTTGACCTTGTAGCTACTTCATGGTTTTTAATAACGACTATCAGAAAACCTAATGCGTTCCTCTCTCAGCCGAGGCCTTTTAAGCATGACACAAACAACACCCAATGTAACCCTCAGTATTCCGGAAATGGACTGCCCGATTGAAGAAGGCGCCATTCGTAAAGCGCTTGATGCCGCGGGCCACCAGGACGTCACGTTGAACGTCATGACCCGAGAAGCCCAATTTAAAGGCGATGAGGATAAGCGTAGTGCCGTGATCGATGCGATCGCCCAAGCCGGTTTCGAAGCGATGGTCGCCAAAAGCGGCGTGATGCGCTACACGCTCTCGATTCCCGAGATGGACTGCCCGATTGAAGAAAAAGCGATTCGTGATGAGTTAGTCGCTGCGGGCATTGACGGGGTGCAACTCAATGTCATTACGCGTACGGCCCTCTTTCAAGGCGATGAAGCGCTCTGCGAGCGTGTCATTGCCGCGGTCGCGAAAGCGGGGTTCAAAGCGACCCCGATGAAGCGTCGCACCCATACGATTGAAGCGGTCGAGATTCCCTACCTACGCTTTGGCACAGCGCTCCTCATTGCGTTTCTCTCCGAAGCGCTCGATCTCTGGGGAGAATACCGTCCCGAGACGCTCCTTTGGTCGGCCGATCTGAACGAGTACCTGAGTCTCGCCTTGGCCGCCGTGTCCATTCTCATGGCTGGGCTTGGAACGCTCAAAGAAGGGCTCAACTCTTTACTGCACTTTGAATTCAATATGAGCACCCTTATGGCCGTTGCGGTGATTGGCGCGGTCGTGATTGGGGCGTGGCCAGAAGCCGCCATGGTGATGGTGCTCTTTGAAATTTCCGAATTGATCGAAGACCTCTGCATGACGCGGGCACGTCGATCGATTCGCGATTTGATGGCGGTCACTCCCACCAACGCCCTCGTCATCCCCGAGAACGGCAAACCCGTGGAAATGCCGGTGGCGGACATTGCGCCGGGTACTCGTATTCGTGTGGCGCCAGGTGACCGATTCCCGTTAGACGGCGTGATTGAAACGGGCTCGACCTTGTCGGACCAGTCAAACGTCACGGGCGAATCCGTGCCGGTGGAAAAGAACGCGGGTGATACCGTCTGGAGTGGGACCGTGAATCTGTCGGCCTCGGTCGACGTGCGCGTCACGGCCGCCGAAGCCGATTCGCTCACGGCGCGCATTATTGAAGCCGTGGAAAATGCGCAAGCCACAAAGTCCCCGGTGCAGCGTTTTGTAGACAAGTTTGCCGCCATCTACACCCCGATCGTGTTTATTCTCGCCATTGCGGTCGCCTTGGTACCCCCGATGATTGGGGGCGATTGGATGGGGTGGCTCTACAAAGCCTTTTGCCTCTTAGTGATTGCCTGCCCGTGTGCGCTGGTGATTTCAACCCCGGTGACGATTGTCTCGGCCCTGGCGACCGCCACCCGTTGCGGGCTCTTAATCAAAGGGGGGCTCTATCTCGAGCAAGCGCGTCACTTACGCTTTGTGGGTTTAGACAAAACCGGTACCCTCACGCAAGGGGAACCCTCGGTGCAGGTCGCTAAGCACTTAGCCCCCAATGATCCTAAGCGCGCGGACATCCTGGCGTTAAGTTTGGCGGCGATGAATAAACACCCGCTCTCTTACGCGATCACGCGTTACGCTAAGCGTTTAGGCTATGAACCCTTGCCCGTCACGAATTTTAAAGCGCTCCCTGGCGTCGGGGTCGAAGGCGTGATTGGTGGGGTGACGTACCAGTTTGTGAAGCCCGCCGTTTTGGACGAGGATGACATCAAAGCCGAAGCGCAGGCCTACCATAACGAGGGCATGAGCGTGGTCGTCTTGCGTGACCCGTTGGGACCGATCGCGTACTATGCGCTTCGCGACGAAGAAAAAGCCAATGTTGCCCAGGCGATCGACGAATTAAAGCAAACCGGACTTACGCCCGTGCTACTCACGGGGGACAACCATGACGCCGCCAAGAGCGTCGCGCAAAAAGTCCGCATCGACTCGGTCAAAGCGAACTTATTGCCGGAAGAAAAACTCCAGGCGATTGAAGCCATGCAAACCGAAGGCCTCACCGCCATGGTGGGCGATGGGATTAATGACGCTCCTGCGCTCGCGCGTGCGGACATCGGGATCGCCATGGGGATTCGAGGGACCGACAGTGCCATCGAAGCTGCCCACGTGGCCGTCATGGACGACGATATCCGTTCGATTGCGACCTTGGTGCGCCTCTCACGCATTACGCATCGCGTCTTGGTGCAAAACATCGTCTTTGCAATCAGCATCAAATTGGTCTTTATGGCCCTCACCTTTGTGGGACTCGCCACGATGTGGATGGCCGTCTTTGCCGACACGGGGACGTGCTTAATCGTCGTGGCCAACGGGATGCGGATGCTGCGCATGAAAGACGCCGCCCAAAACGTGACGGCGAACCGTTAAGCCAAGGGCTGCCTCTCTTCAATCGGGTTCTGGGTACCAACTCAGAATCCGATTTTTTTTGAAACGACTGTGTCCGTAGCGATTAGCCAACTAACACTTAATTAACACGAAATTCTGAGAGCATTTCTTGAAAATTTTACTTGCCAAGAAACACTATTTTGTTATAGTTAATGCATTAACTCAGTGACTTTCGGTTCAACGCTCGACGAAAACCGAACATTAACTAATTTGACCTCTGCGACAGATCATTCTGAGGTGAACCATGACCAAACGCCGCCTTTTTGTCCCTCGGGGAACGCCTTCGCCCACCCTTAAACACATCGTGACCGCACTCATGATGGCCTTTGCCATCAGTGCGCCCGTCTTCGGTGCCTCACCACTAACGCCCCAGAGTTCCACGGATAACGACTGGGAACTTAAGGTGTTAACCGGTGACTTTACGTTCACGTCAGAAAACGACGTCTATCTCTATGGCATCAAACGGGCCATTGATGGGGCCACCTTTTTGACACTCACTCCCCAAGGTCAATCGCTAAACATTACGGGCAAACCCGTGCATTTTAGCCAGATCGCCCGCGATGAGCTCAACAAGCCCGAGTCCGTGATCAAGGTATCGCCCAATGTCACGAATCGGGACCAAACGATCACATGGAACCCGGCCATTACCGTGGACTGGGATAATGACAACTGGCTCACCCTTGGGTACTTTGATCCTCCCAGACGTTTTTTAACGATTGACAATCGCGATGGTCAATCGCCACAGTCTGGCGCCATTACGATGATATTCAATGGCGATATCACCCTGAACGCGGCCTTACACCAAGCCTACTACGATACGAGTCACCAGATCCCGCAAGTGTTTGCAATCCTCAACAACGCCCGTGCTGTCTTTAACGGTGAGGTGAACATCGGGCTAAAAAACTACGATGGAGGAAAGAAAGACGTCATCGGGGTTTCGCTGGATGATGGGAGTAGCCTTCGCTTTAACCAGTCTGTCACCATGAATCTGATCGGCAATACCGTTTTCAACTCCGCGGCGATGATCGTTCAGGGCGGCAGCACCCTGGAGAGTAGTTCCGAGAGTACCCTTCGCGTTGGGCTCACGAATCTGGACAGTGACAATCCTGGCCAGGGTAGCACGCTCTCGGGTCTCTGGGTCAAGGGAGGTACCGTCGATTTAAGGGGGTTTTAGCTAGTCCGCAAAAAATAGGATAAAGTTGGACATTAAGCCTCATCCCTCATCCCATCAGGAGGCA
>CAJJMF010000116.1 GCA_905192805.1 uncultured Sutterella sp.
GGCAACGGCAGTTGAAACGCTGGGTTTGATTGAAAAGTCCTCTTTTAAAACGGGGATGGGGGAGGAGAAATTTAAGCATTTTTTCCGTTTGTCCAGCGCCCTTTTTGCCATTCATGAACAGGCCCCCATCGTTGAGAGCCTCAGTGAAAAATCACCTAGGGAAATTGTGGATGAGTTTGAGAAACTTGAGGCAGAGTTAGGGGTGTTTGATAAGCTGGCAGCATTTACCTCTGACGTCAAAGTCACACAAGGTGTGGAAAATAAAACCGCAAACGGCTACTACTTGCTCATGTTGAATACGGAACAAAAATCGATATCGTTTATTCCGTTTTCATCCAATCAAGGACAGCTAGCTGAACAGTTCTATATGCTCATGGAAAAAGAACTTCCGGGCGTCGATGTTGTGCTTGCCGCAGCGGGTGATCTGAAAGGTCTACGTCATGCGTATCCCAACTACTTTGTGGATACAAAAGCCTTCATGAGTAATCTGAGCGCTATTTGTAGGAACATCAAGCAAAACCACTAATGCCCCCCTCTCTTTAAGACCCCGCCAGCATGGCTCGCGGGGTTATTTTCAACCGGTACCCATCCCATGGAATCCTTTTGATGACAGATCGATTACAGCGCTTGATTGCCAATGAAAATGCTTGAATTAGGCAAAAAAATAGCCAAGTTCTTACGCTTCAAGAACTCAGCTTGATTTTAAGTGGCGGAAGGAGTGGGATTCGAACCCACGAATGATTGCTCATTGCCGGTTTTCAAGACCGGTGCATTCAACCGCTCTGCCATCCTTCCACAGATACGGACTAGAAAGTATAGCAGAGGGAGGAAAGGAACGCACGATGCACTTTCCCTCCTCCCTCGTTTTTGGTAGCACACTAGCCTAACGGCGCAAAATCGTGTGCTCTCCGGCTCAGTGCGCATCCACCTTCGTGAAAAAGCCTTCTACGGGATCCAAATACTGAGACGGTCGGATGGGATAACCATAGTTATTGACGCCTTGGGGAATGAGCAACGTCAGTCGGAATTTGGTTCGGGTAATGGCCACGTAAAGGCGTCGGGCCGCTTCTGCGTACTCGGTGGGCGACGCCTTAGGCCAAGGGTAGACCCCATCGCGTACGTCGTACACCAATACGTTATCAAACTCCAGCCCTTTAGCCCGATGCACCGTCGCAATGAAAACCCGCTCTTGAACAATTTCCGTCGAACACAAGTCCGCTTCCTTCAACGAACACAGGGGGACAAAGTACGCACGCAACTGTTGACGTAACGACGCGTGCTCCCGTTTATTCACCAACACCTTGTCGAGGTATTCCAAAACTAATGGGATTTTTTCAAGCAAATTGATGGTACTGGGATCGTCGATCATGCTCTTCGGAATCCGTTGAGCGCACGAAAATTCGCGGAACACCTGACGCAACATGGACTCAGTATGGCTGTCGCTTTGCAGATCGATGAGTTCGGTATGCGAGCGGTAAAGTTCGCCATAGGTAGAACGGAGTTTCGTCGCGATCCCCGACAACTTCACATTCGCCTTTAAAAAGGCCGCTTGCTTTTTAAGCACGGTGGGGGCTTGTTGTCCCATCCACAACAAAAGGGCTGCGTAAGGCTGGAAATAGTCGGGTACCCCGCTAACGGCAGGCAGATTGAGCGCACGGCAATACGCACGAACGTTATCTAAGAGTTTGAGCGAGAGACTCGGGGTGCGACCCATGACTTGGCGCAGTTCCGGTTCAAACGTGTGCAACAGGTCGGTAAAAAGGAGACGCTCCAAGCGCACACGGCCCGACTCTTGTTCGGCTTTGAGCAACATACTGCTATAGGTGGACACCAGATCGTCCGAAACCAAGATGACTTGCGAAGTGCCACTAAACGCATAGAGTCGGTCAATATCTTCTTCAGTAAAGCCTTCGGGCGTTTTAGCGGTCACCATTTCCAGACTGACCGTCACCCTACCCGATGTGGGGGTGAGCTTCAGGGCGCTCACCGAGGGTCGGTACGAGGGAGTACCCTTATCGGTCTTGGCTGCGACACGACCGACGAGCCACAGTACCCAACCCTGAGTGGCATGTTGATGAAGATCGTCAATCACCGAGTGTGGTCCCTTGGGGTCCGTCAAGTCGTAGCGGATCCAGTCAAAGGGCAACCAGCAAGCGTCTCGGTATGCGCGCACAAAGAGTTCACGCAACGCTTTACGGCGAAACGTATCATCCACACTTTGCGCGACCTGTGCCCACGCGTTCACCTGTGTGGGCGTATTGAGCACCGACAAGTAGGCTTTGGTCGTCTTAACAATCGGATGATTAAACACATCTGCGCCCGAGACTTTAAAGTGCCCGATGCCGTTTTCTTTGAGCGCCATACTTAATTGATCCGCATCAGTATTGCGGGGAACCAGAATCGCGGAGGTACCCGTGGCACTTGTTTTGTTCCACGTCGCAATCGCACGCACCACTTCGCGATCCATGCGTCGCGGATCACACCACTGCCAAGTGAGACTATCTTTGGGCTGGCGACCCGCCACGACCGCTTCGGGTAACCAACGCGTGTTGCATCCGAGCGTATCACGCGCGTAGACGTTGAAGAGTTCGAGTAGATACTTGGGTGAGCGGTAGTTTTTATAGAGACGGTGAACTTGAGCTCCCGACTGAGCTAACTGGCTCAATGTGTGGAATTTCGCCCCTAAGAACGAATAAATCGCCTGCTGTTCGTCCCCAAAGTAAACCAGCACACTCTGGGGAGTGTCGGGGTTCCAGAGTCGCTTCACTAAGTCCAACTGCAACTCGGACAAGTCCTGCACTTCGTCAATCTGAATCCACGCGTACTGATGACAAAACTCGGCATGCTCCGTGAGCGCACGGTACGTCGAGGCGAGCATGTCATTGAAGTCAATGAGGCTGTTGTCCTTTTTGTAGCGGCAATACGCCTGCGCAAGATTCTCAATTTCGGTCGTGTTCCACGCCCCAAAGCGATAGAGCTGTAGCTCTGCCAGGGCGTCACGTTGTTTGGCCGAAACGCCCTCGGATAAGGGGGGCAAAAGCGCTTCAGGCGCCCCCGAAGCGACTAAATTTTGGCGAATTTCCGTCGTACAGACCCGACCCACGACCGTCTGCAAGATGCTCTCATCGGGCAAACACGGCAAGAACGAGGCGATGATTTCCGTCACTTCATCTTCATCAATCACTTGCGTGCGTTCGTCCACTAGTCCACGTTCATAGAGAAAATGGGCACAGAATTTATGCAAATTCCCCACAAAGAGTCCCGACACGGCCCCTGAACTGCGTGCTTCGATACGCTCTTTCATGTTCATCGTGGCGCGGTTGGTAAAGGTCAGGCAGAGCATGGAGGCGGGCGCCACGCCCGCTTGCATCGCGTGAATGACGCGCTCGGTTAACACCGCGGTTTTCCCGCACCCCGGAGGCGCCAACACCAAGTGGCGTCCCTGCGTGAGCGCAATCACCTTTTCTTGCTCCGCGTTAAACGTAGGACGTTGCTCGGGTGTACGCACGGGTTCAACTTCGTAGGTCGGTAGCACAAATTCGGGATAAAGCCCTTTGGCGTTATTCAATTTATACAAGTCTTGCGCCACCACCCAGCAACTGCGAAGGACGTCTTCAGCCAACTTCGCATCCTGCAACGCCATCATTTGCCCTTCGGAATAGTGCGCCCCTTGATTGCCTTGTCGACGTAGGCGCCGATACGCGCTTTGCACCTCGCTCGGTAACCGTAAAAAGGCATTGGTGGTCATCATCGCCGCCAGCATCATCCGGTTATCCGTGATGTGAAGGCGCTGACGCAAAGCGCCTTCAGCAAAGACGCGCCCTTGGGCAATGGATTGGGCATAGTGCTCTTCTAAAAAGAGCGTTTCGACTTGTTCGCCCACGTGGGCAAGTTCAGAAAATCGGAGTTTTAGAGCATCAAAATTCATGCTACGCTCGGTCTAAAAGTCAAGAGTCGATGGATTGGGCCATATTGCGTGCTGTCAGAACGCAAACATAGTGCTCATTGTCTCACGAGACCCGCCTCGTCGAGAAGCCCCATCACCAAAAAAGGGAACACAATTTTTGCGTTTTGACGACTGTCCTTCGCCAAAAGTCGCCACGCTCCTCATCACGAAAGCCTCATGATGGAATAGCAGCGCTGGAGAAAAAGGTGCATAATTTCAAAAAAAGAGCTTTTACGAAAATCCTTTCGGGCTTTCTCTTTGGAACCTTCCTCTCACGTCGTTAACACTTATGGCCCGCTACGCACTCATTGATGGCAATACGTTCTACGCCTCCTGCGAACGTATCTTTCGCCCCGATTTGGCGAAGAGCCCGATCGTTGTGCTCTCCAACAACGACGGCTGTATTGTCACGCTCACCGCGGAAGCGAAAGCCCTGGGACTCAAACGTGGAATGCCCCTCTTTCAGGGCAAAGCCATTGTGGAAAAGCACAACGTGGTGGTGTTTTCCTCCAATTACGAGCTCTATCATTCGATTTCGCAACGCATGATGCGCACCATTGCGAGTCTCGTGCCCCGAATCGAGCCCTACTCGATTGATGAATGCTTTGCGGATCTCACCGATGTACCCATCGAAGGGGACGTACTGGGGCAACGCATTCGTGAACGTGTCCTTAAATGGGTGGGGATTCCAACTTGTGTGGGCATTGCCCCCACCAAGACACTCGCAAAACTCGCTAACCACCTCGCCAAGAAAGTCCCTGCGCTCAAAGGGGTACTGGATTGGGAAGCGCTCGGAGCCGAACGTCAAGCCAAAGCGCTACGTTGGGCCTCGATTGAGGATGTGTGGGGGATTGGTCGCTCGATGCGTACAACGCTTGAAGCACACGGTGTGCACAGCGTGTGGGACTTTACCCAAATGGATGCGCGTTTGGTGCGTCGTCTTTTTGGGGTCGTGGGAGAACGGATTCACGCCGAATTGCGCGGCCTCGAAGCCATCCCCTTTGTGGAAGCGCTACCGCAGAAAAAACAAATCTGCCGCTCGCGTAGCTTTGCCCAACCCGTCCGTACCCTTGAGCCCCTGATCAGCGCTGCAAGCACCCATGTGGAGGAAGCGGCCGTCCTGTTGCGTGCGCAGCACAGTCTGGCCCGAACGGTATCGGTCTTTTTCCACACCAGTCCCTACCGGTTGGATTTACCACAGCACAGCGTATTTGAGGAAAAAACGCTGGCCTTGCCTACGGACGACACCAGTGTCTTAACGGGCGCGGTGTTGGATCTCATTCAAACGCATTTTGAGGCCAACCGTGGGTACCGAAAACTGGGCATTACATTAAGCGGGCTCGTACCCGTACAAAAGGCGGGGGTCTTTGAGGCGCAAACCCTCTTTGATGACCCGAACGAAATCGAGCAGCGTAAACGACGCCACCAACTCATGAAGGTCATCGATGGCATTAACCGTCGGTTTGGTCGACATACGATTAGTCCCGCCAGTACCCAACTGGCAAGTGGCTGGGAAATGTTGCGGGCCCATAAAAGCCCCAACTACACAACGGACATTCGCGACGTGCCCGTCGTCTATTAACTCGACAAAAACGGCAGTGCCACACGACACTGCCGTTTTCGCTTGGGGACGAAACTTCTGGGTAGGCCGTTTATCTCCTACCCAACCGTCCTACTACCGAGGATGTCCGATTACATCTTCATGCCCGGTTCGTACCAGGTGTAAACCACCGGCAGGTCACCCGTCCACTTCGAGACTTGCACATTGGCCGTCGAGGCAATGTTGCCATTGGCTAACTTCGAGGTGGGTTTATCCATGGTCAACGTGTTGACGTTACCGTGAATATCGATTTCACGGCCATTCACCTTCATGGGCGAATACCACGCACCATGGTGAACGCAAATCACCCCAGGACGAACGCGGTCCGTCACATAGGCCCCCGCTAAGATCGCACCACGACGGCTTTCGACTAGTACGATTTCACCGTTAGCAATCCCACGGGCCTTCGCGTCGGCGGGGTTGATCCAACACGGTTCACGCCCTTGGATATCGGCAAAGCGGTTCGAGACGGTGCTATCCAACTGGCTATGCAAGCGATAGCGACTCTTACAGGCCATCAACGCCAGCGGGAACTGTTGCGTACGCGTTGCCGTTCCTTCGGTCGGCTGGAAGTAGTACGGGTGCGCCTTACAGTCGTCATACTTGTAGCTCGCGATCTTAGGCGAATAGAGCTGAATCAAACCACTTTCCGTATTTAAGGGGTTGGCTTTGGGATCGTCACGGAACTTACTGAACTGGATATAGTCACGGTCCTCTGGTTTCACATCAAAGAGGTGGAAGCCTTTCTTCCAAAACTCATCAAACGTGGGCATGTCGACCTTCAGACGTTTCCCAAACTTGGCAGCATCTTCATAGAGCTTCTTGATCCAGTCCATTTCGGTGCGCCCTTCCGTGAACTCTTTTTCCACGCCTAAGCGCTTGGCGAGTTCAGAGAAGATCCAGTAGTTGTTCTTACTTTCCCACTGGGGTTCGATTGCCTGTTGCATCGCCACATAACCATCATTGGTGTAGGTACCGATGTTGGTAATGTCGATCGTTTCAAACGTCGTACAGGCCGGCAGCACGATGTCAGCGTGGCGAGCCGTCGCGGTCCAGTTAATATCCGACACCACCACCGTGTCAGGTTTACGGAACGCTTCGGCGAGCTGGTTGGTTTGCGGATGGTGAGCAAACGGGTTACCGCCCGCCCAGAAGATGAAATGCACATCTGGGTATTTCATCTTTTTACCGTTGAAGTCGATTTCCTTACCCGGGTGCTTGATGCAATCCACAATGCTCGCCACGGGTAGTTCAAGACCTTCCGGATACGGGACCTTCACTTCGCGAGCCGGTTTCACACTCGAGGAAATCCCTCCCATGAAGGGGCCATTCGAAGCCGGCGAACCACCGTTAGAGTAATGATAGTTCGTGCCCATGCCGCCACCCGGCAACCCAATCTGCCCCAAGACGGACGCTAAGGCGTAGGCCATCCAGTGCGATTGTTCACCAAAGTCAATACGTTGAATCCCCCAACCGAGCATGATCATCGTACGATGGCTGGCGATATCGTCGGCCAAACGGCGAATCGTATCCGCGGGCACACCGCAAATCTTCGACGCCCATTCGGGGGTCTTCTTCGTACCGTCTTCTTCACCCGAAACATAGGCCAAGAATTCTTTGTAGCCGTAGGTGTACTTTTCCAAGAACGCCATGTCAGCTTTCTTCGTATCGACTAAATGGCAGATCATGCCGAGCATCATCGCGGTGTCAGTACCCGGATTCGGCGCAATCCATTCGCTACCCAAGAATTCCGCGGTATCGGGCTTCAACGGATTAATCGCGACCGTCTTGATGTCTTTCTTTTCTTTCAAGGCACGCAAATAGCCCGCCGCATTGTGTAGTGTGGTGAACCAGTCAATGTCATTGGTCACAATCGGATCGCAACCCCAGAAGAGAATGCGTTCACTGTGCTTGAGAATATTGTCCCAGCTCGTCGAGCGCGGGTCACCCGAGCCCACCACGTAGGGCAGAATGTTTTCACTGGCGGCGTCAGAGTAGCTGTTACGGGTTTCAATAAACCCACCACAGAGGTTTAACAAACGCTGTAGGAGATTGATGGCCGGCTGGACTTTCCCAGTGCTCATCCAACCGTAGGAGCTACCCCACACAGAGGCCGGACCGTAGTTGTCGTACACACGCACCATTTCCTTAGCCACCAATTCCAAGGCCTTATCCCAGCTCACACGTACCCATTTATCGTGACCACGCTGAGCACGGCTCTTGGGACCATCCTTGAGATAGCCTTCACGCACCATCGGATAGCGGATACGGGCGGTGTTGTAGGGCAATTCGGTCAACCCATTGAGGTTGACGCTCGGCGCATAGTCGTATTCAAACGGGGTCAAATGGGTCAACTTACCGCCTTGAACATGGGCGCGTGCAATCCCCCAGCGATTCGCGGTCATCACCGTACCTTCATCGAGGGTGGACTTACCTAAATTAAAGGTCCCCGTTAACGACAAGTCGTTCTGACCCAACTCTAACGACTGGAATTTCGCCGCGCTTTCTTTGGTAGCAGGAGCGAGACTTAAATCACGGACGGGTTTGTCGGTAGGCGTGATGGCTGCCTTAGCACTTGGCAGTGCGGTGGCTAACGAGGCCGCTGCCGTGGAGGTTAAAAACTGGCGACGTGAAAATTGAGGCATAACGTATCCTTTAAAAACTTTTCCCCGAGCTCTTGAAGCATCAATACACTTAAAT
>CAJJMF010000117.1 GCA_905192805.1 uncultured Sutterella sp.
AAGGCACTGTCAGAATCGCGTTGCACGAACTGTCAAAATCGCGTTGCGCTAACACAATCATAAGAAAAATTTTAGGGATATTCGCTTTCGCCAACATCCCTACGACATAGCTCAGTCGTGCATTAATGTTGTCCCATCGTCAAACCACCCAACAACAATAAGATCGACGCGGGGATGGGCCAGCGTTTTGCGATACGGTTCTCGTCCTGGGAGAGCACTTTTCCGTCTTTTTCTCGACGCATCTCTTGGTAAACCATATCAGAGGCCAGTCCGACCACACTGCGCTTATCGTAGTCAATCGTCGCTTCCCCGATGTCGTTAGGGTGTTCTGCCGTGGGCGCATGCAGCGTAAACGTGAACGTCGAGCGCTGGCCCGCTTCCGAAGCAAAGTTTCCTTTAACGTCCATGCTCAAGCCTTCCTTGAATGCATTGGCCACAATGATCCCGGCACGGTCTATATCCTTGAGGGCATCTTGGCGAGGCACCTTTCTGAGTGCCACCGTGGTGTCAATGTGAGCAATGCTCAATTGGGGTGCCATCGAAAACGCTCCCGTATTGAATTGGTAATTCGCCTTCACAAGGGGGGTGCCGTCTTTGAGCGCCCCATCGTCGTCCGTATCGACCTTTAAGACCAGTTTATTCCACAACAGATTAGCGGTTGGACTCTTCAAAAGGACCTCATCCAGGGTGAACGTACCTTGGGCTTTCGCGAGCGACTCATCGAGTACCGTCACATCCATCGTAAGCGACTTGAGCGTGAGGTTTTCTTGCGCATCATGGATACGGATTTCTGGAATATGACAATTGGCTCCCTTCGCCGTCAATTCGGAGCACTTTACCCCATCCATTTCAAACGTGGATTGGTCTTGAGCATTCGGCAATCCCACCACCAACGGATCCATCGTATATTGACACGTCGATTGTCCCAATAGCGTCGTGGTGCACGTAAGTTCATCATGGAAGGGTTTATTGTGCGTACTGGCTAACCGACCTGGTAACCCGGCAAGAGGATCCGTATGCGCAACGGTTTTGGCTTCCAGGCCAAAGGAGGTTTTGGCATTCATACGCGCAATCAGCGTTTTATCCTCGCCCCTATCAAAGAACTCAAGCGTAAAGCCTCGCGAGAGAAAACCGCGTTCCGTCTCAACCAAATTTGCCCCAAAAGGCAACTCTTCGGAATTCAGGGCCGCCACCTCTTCCTGTACTTTTTTGAACTCACGGTCATAGATAACCCCCTGATAATAGAGAGCCCCTGCAGCGGCTGCGACCACGACAACCCCTACCCCCAGTGCGATCCCAGTTTTCGTCATTTAATTACTCCTACGAGACAATTCGCTCATTGTGTGAGCTTAATACTCAGTGTAGCAAAGAACGCTACGATGCTGACCAATGGTGAGGGGTTCGACGCACGAGGTCTTAAAAAAGCCGGAATCAATGGAGACACTGATTCCGGTTTAAAGAAGTTCCTCTCGGTAAATTTATTGCAAACCGAGAAGACGTTCAGGATGAGCGTAAACGTTCGCTTTCTGACGTCGACAAAAAGCAGACAGCGTCACCCCGGACTCTTTGGCTAACCGAACAGCAAGTGCTGTTGGCGCGGATACCGCAAACATAATTTCGATGTCACACATTGCGGCTTTTTGCACCATTTCATAGGAAGCACGGGAACTCACAAAGAGGGCTCCATCATGCCATCCGTTTAGTGCGCGCATTCCCAACAGTTTGTCGAGCGCAACGTGACGCCCCACATCTTCAGCGCCTCCCGCCAATGAGCCATCAGGGTGCACCCAGACCGCAGCATGTGTGCAACCCGTGAGGTTACCGAGACTTTCTACCTTTTCGAGGTAGCTCAGTCCTTGTTCATAGAGGCGAATATCAAAATGCTGAGTATGTCCCACTTGGGGAACCTTTCGTACCGCCCCTTCTAAACTTTCCACCCCACAAATACCACACCCCGTGCGACCGGTCATCGAGCGACGATGTTCTTTCAAGTGCCAGAAACACTCCGAGGAAATCTCAATAGAAACCTGCATCCCTTGGCAAGCTTCAGAGACTTCGATATCGTGGATATGCGAGAGATCAGGCACAATGCCTTCGGCCAGTGAAAATCCCACGGCAAATTCTTCTAAGAGTGACGGCGTCGTCATCATCACGGCATGCGAAATACCGTTGTAAACGAGCGCCACTGGGATTTCCTCGGCCACCCAATCCTCTTCCACCTGGGCATTCTGCATTCGGACCACTTCGACGGTTTGAGCGCCAAAAGGATTCAGTACGACCGAGTCGGATGACATGGTCACCCCGTCGTTCATGGCTACTTTTCCAAATTTCTTCACCTGTCCCATGGTGCTCTCCCGTCTCGTTTACTGCTCAGTTCGGTAAGGGTTGTGTGAGCCACACTGTGTATGGCTTATTGATTGTCACCCGATTCGTTCAGAGACTCTTCATAAAAGAGCTCCAGCCCCGTCATGACGATCTGTTCGACATCGGGGTTGAAATTCAACTCTTCCCCTGCAAACATGGTCGGCATAGCGGTACCACACGCCTTACACACATGTAAACGGTGCTGATCATCGTCTTCATCATGCAAATACTGGAAATCCGACACCGCCATGTTGCCGCAGTGTGCGCAACGAATTCGTTCAAAGAACCACGAAGCACCACAGCACGTGCAGTGCAACTTCTTACGGTTTCCGTTGGCGGTCGTTTCGGTCACGCTCGCAATCGCAGCCTCCGATCCACACACCGGACAGGCGACAGGACGGTTTTCATGGTCCACGTCTTCGGCCACATTGGCAATATCACGAGACCACTGCGTCGCCGAGGCATCCAAGAACACACGCACCGTGTAACCCAACACCGGCAAAATGAAAAATTCAAAAATGTCTTCCTGGCCAACGAGTTTTTCCACTGCCTCAAAATACGCTAACGGGTGCTTGCCAGCAATCGCCAACAATTCGGGCGTCGCGAAAGTGGCCCAATGGATCGTGGCACATTGCTCTAACAAATCCCCTTCGAGTCCCATCGCATTGATGAGATCCGAGGCGAGCTCTTGCGCTACGCCCACAAAACGATCCGAGGGAATGTCCACCGGATAACGCGTCAACAAAGGCAATTTACCCGAACGGGCTAAGTCCAAATCTTCCTCAGTGGGTTGTGCAACCTGAACACCCATTTGCTTCGTCAGATCGGCGGCCTTCAAGAGCATCGGACCAAACGCAGTCAGGCGTGCCAACACGTCGGGATCTTTATGAGCAACGTATTTGGCTAAAGCACGTTCGATGGATTTACGATTGAGCATGGTAGTTTCCTTCTTTGTTGTCATTCCCCATTCCTATCGAAGGAGATAGGCGACGTCGGGGTGGTTTTTTCGAGAAAGGATTCTTTCCTTGGAAGAACCCTTTCCCGAAAACGCTCAGCCTAAACTGAGCGTTTCGTCTGTAGGGAGGTGAAAGGGCAAGCCTTTCACCTCAATCGAACGTTGGATTACTTCTTATCCGGTTCCACGGTTACGTTCTTACCAAGAGCGAGCTCTTGATTAGCCCAGTAACCCCAGTGGTAGGCAGCATCCGATTCGCTCACCTTACCGTCACCCCACATGATACGGTGCGTACCACGATAGGGTTGCCAAATACCGGCACCGAGGTAGATGTGAGCCAAACCGACGAACACAGCCACGAAGAAGAAGATGTCATGCACCAAGTGAGCCACTAAGAGCGTCGTGGGGCTGAACTCAACGCGCATACCACCCGAGGGCAATAAACCCGTGTTGAGCCAGAGCACTAAGCCCGAGAGCGCCATGAACACGCAGCTAAAGAGCAAAGCGCCGTCAGCGAGACGCTGTGCACCCTTAACGTGGTGCTGCGGAGGCATATGAACCTTGTGCGGGGCAAAGAGGTAGAAGGGGAACTTGGCCGACCAAGCAAAGTCGTCGGCGTCCCACTTACCAAAAATGTCCTGCGTGATCAAATGCCAGAAACCGCCTGGGCTCTTTAACAACGCAAAGAGCGGAACCAAGATGAACGGAATCGCCAAGACACGGTGGATCATACGCATGGCTTTGGTGAATTCACCGCCCATGATTTCGCCGCCCAACGTGGGGACGAACACAAACACACCCGTGAGCGCGAGTAAGATGCAGCACGTAGCCGCCACGCCGTGAGTAACCCGCGTAAGCAGGGAATGACGCTGGATATAACGCATTCTATGCCTCCTTATTCCTGTTTCGCTGCTTCTTTAGCAAGCAACTCTTTGACTTCGGCATCCGCCTTCGCACGCTGTTCAGGCGTCCAGTGCTGCTTCGCTTCTTCGATGGTCATTTGCTTACGGCTGTAACCACGCGAAGCCACGAAGCTGGCTGCCAAGCCGGCCAACACAGCCACGGTACCAACACCAGTGACCGTCTTCATCGTCTTCATGAGACCAACGGTCTTGTCGACCTTCGGAGCGTCCGGCAAGCCGTAGGCCGCATGGCCATACTGGCAGATGTGTAAGACATGCAAACCGTCGCATTCGTTTTCGCCGTAGAGTTCGGCCTTATCGAAGCCACGAGCCTTCAAGACCTTCACGCGTTCGTGAGCGATCTTGAGCATTTCTTCACGCTTACCAAACTTCAACGCTTCCGGCTGGCAGGTCTTCACGCAGGCAGGAATCCCACCTTCTTCAAGACGATCCCAGCAGAGCGTGCACTTGTCGATCAAGCCATCCATCGGACGATAACGGGGCACATCGAACGGGCAAGCGCTCTGGCAGTACGTGCAGCCATTGCACTTTTCCGTATCAAACGCCACCACGCCGTCTTCACGGTGATAGAGAGCACCCGAGGAGCAGATGTTCACACAGCCAGCATCGGTACAGTGCATGCAGGAATGACGACCGATGGCCATGTTGGTTTCATGGAACTTGTTGCCCGAGGGCTGTTCGTCGAACGTCATCACCAAGCGCGTATCCCCATTGAGGTCAGCGGGGCTCTGGTAGGAACCCGTGAATTTGTTCTCGTTCAACCCGAGGGCGCTCGGGAGCATATTCCACTGTTTGCAAGCCACCTGACAGCCTTTGCAACCCGTGCAATGCGACGTATCGTATAAGATGGCAACTTCATTGCTATTGCGCATTATTCAATCTCCTTAGCGCGGATTACGCCGCTTTTTCTACGTTGACCAAGAAGGCCTTGAATTCCGGAATGTAGGAGTTCGGGTCGCCTACGTTCGGAGCCAAGTCGTTGATGTTGTCACCCGTAGCGAACTTACCTTCCCACGAGAAGTGGTGCGGCAAGCCGATCACATGGGTCTTGACACCGTTGACCATCATGGGCTTCATGCGGATCGTCACCATCGCGTCGACCACGACGCTACCACGGCGGTTCCACACGCGGACCTTGTCACCGTTCTTGATGCCCTTTTCCTGGGCAAGTTCTTGAGAGATTTCAATAAAGTTGGACGGAATCAATTCGTTCAACCAAGGAACATTACGCGTTTGCGTACCCGTCTGCCAGTGTTCCGTCACAGAGTAGGTCGTACAAACAATCGGGTATTCCTTCGGGTCACCCAACATAACCGACGGATCCTTCGTGAAGCGTGCGCACGGATTCTTATCGGCACCGTTAAACACGTTCTTCGTCGGGGATTCTTGCGGTTCAAAGTGTTCAGGCAACGGACCGTCAACCATGAGGTAGGAGAACAAGCGAGCACGCTGTTCCCAGGTCATGAAGAAGGCGTTATCCTGCGGCGGTTGAGCCGTCGGGAAGTCACCCACGTCATTTTGCTTCCACTTCGTGCCATCCCATTCAACGAGGACACGCTTCGGATTCCACGGCTTACCCTGCGGGTCAGCCGAAGCACGGTTGTACAACACACGACGGTTGGCAGGCCAAGCAAACGACCAGCCTGGGAAGAGACCTAACCCAGTGGGGTCGTCCTTACCACGGCGAGTCATCGGCTGCTTCATCGGATCGAGACGGGCTTCGTTGTTGTTCCAGTAGCCCGCGAAAATCCAAATACCGCTAGCCGTCGTACCGTCGGCTTGCAATTCGGTAAAGCTCTTCACCAAACGGCCGTCACGCACATCGTAGCCATTCAACGCCCAGGCGATAGTACGCAGATCGGGCTTGCCGTCGATGTAGTAGTTGTAGTTGGCCTTCAAAATCTGATCCGGGCAAGCACCGCCTTCCGCCTTATAGAGCTCAGCGATACGCTTGTAGAGCATCATGAGAATTTCAAAGTCAGACTTCGCTTCTCCGAGCGGTTCAACCGCTTTCTGACGCCACTGGATCCAGCGACCGGAGTTGTTGATCGAGCCGATCTTTTCAAAGATCAAGGCAGCCGGCAAGAAGAAGACTTCCGTCTTAATGTCTTCGGCCTTCATGTCAGGAGCGCGCCAGAAGGTCGACGTTTCCGTCAAGAACCAGTCAGCGACCACCAACCAATCGAGTTTGGCCAAGGACTTACGAGCATGCTTCGCATTAGCCGTCGACACCGCCGGGTTCATACCCCAGCAGAAGTAACCCTTAATGCGTTCGTCACGCATGTTATTAAAGGTCATCATCGTCGAGTAGTCACCGAAGTCCAACTTCGGCGAGCACTTCGGCAAGAGGTCATAGCAGTAGTCGTTGTCGACCGTCGCGTTGGCACCGAACCATTCACGCAACATACTGACCATGAACTTGGGCTTGTTGCTGTAGTAGCCCGCAGCATACGTTTCTTTTTCAAGGTAAGCCGCCAAGGTCGGATGATTCTTACCATGCGGCCAAGCCAAATACCCCGGGGTATCGGCAACGTTCGCACCGATGTCGGTCGAACCCTGAACGTTCGGTTCGCCACGCAACGCGTTCAAACCACCGCCCGAAATACCGATGTTACCCAAGAGCAACTGAACCATACACATTGCACGGCAGTTCTGAGCACCGTAGGTGTGCTGCGTCTGACCTAATGCGTAGAGCAAGGAGCCAGCGCGGTCCGGACGACCCGTCGACGCGAAGAGTTCCCAGATCTTGAGCATGACGTCTTTGTCCATACCCGTGACCTTGCTCACCACATCCGGGGTGTAACGCGCATAGTGACGTTTCATCACATTGATAATGCAGTGCGGATCCTGGAGCGTTTCGTCGCGCTTCAAGACTTTCAAGTCAGGCGTCTTGAATTTCGGCGTACCGGGCTTATTGACCCATTCATAAGGAGCACCCGGGGCGGTATCCCAGATTTCCTTACGTTCGACGTCGTAACCCCACGCTTCGTTATCGTACTTGCCCGTTTCCGGGTTCCAACCCGTAAACGTACCCGTCTTCGGATCAAACCCGAAGCCCGGCTTCACCAAGCAAGCACCGTTGGTGTAGTGAATAACGTAATCCTTGTGATAGAGTTCGTTATCCAAAATGTACTTAATCAAACCGCCATAGAAGGCCAAGTCGGTACCCGGACGGATACGACCATAGATATCAGCACGCGCGGCAGAACGCGTAAAGCGCGGGTCAACCACGATCCACTTAGCGCCCTTGTCCTGAGCACGTTCAACCCAACGCGAAGACAGGGGGTGATTTTCGACGTTGTTAGAACCAATCGTTAAAATCACGTCCGCGTTAGCGATATCGCACCAGTGACTCGTCATCGAACCACGACCGAACGTACGGGCAAGCGCCGGCACCGTCGAGGAGTGACACACACGTGCCTGGTTATCGATAGCAACCACACCCAAGGTACGGATGAATTTCTGGACCAACCACGCTTCTTCGTTGTTCAACTGGGCAGCACCCAACGAGGCAATACCATCGCAACGGTTAACGGTAACACCGTCTTCCTTTTCAACGAAGGTCGTATCGCGGGTCTTCTTGACGCGACGAGCAATTTCGTCAACGGCCTGTTCCCAAGTCAAACGTTCCCATTCCTTGGAACCCGCACGGCGAACCATGGGGTGGAGAACACGGGCGGGATGGTTTTGAGACTTACGTTCCTGCGTGACAATATTACGCAACCCCCACATCGCTGCGCCCTTCGGGCACAAACCACCGAGGTTGACAGGATGTTCTGGGTCCCCTTCGAGGTTGATGAGTTCACCACCGCGAGAGGAGCAAATCAAACCGCAGCCACCAGCACAGTAGCAGCAAATATTCAACGTTTCCTGAACGTCACGTAACTTATAAGGGGTTTTCTTAGCTGGAGCAGCCATAGCGACGCCAGCCATGCCGGACATCATTGTGCCACTACCAAGTAATAATCCACGCTTAAGGAAACTTCTACGAG
>CAJJMF010000118.1 GCA_905192805.1 uncultured Sutterella sp.
AAATAAAGGAATGCACGATGAGTAAAGAAAAGTTCAGTGGTGTCAAAGGCATGAACGATATGCTGCCTGAAGATGCAGCCATTTGGCAGCATCTCCAGAAGACGGCTGTCAGTGTGGTCGAGCGCTATGGCTATCAAGAAATTCGCACGCCTATCTTAGAAGACACCCGTGTGTTTACCCGCGGTGTGGGCGAAGTGACCGATATTGTGGAAAAGGAAATGTATTCCTTTACCGATAGCCTCAATGGAGACCAGTTAACGTTGCGTCCGGAAGGGACGTCTGCGGTCGTGCGTAGCGTGAACGAACATAACTTGATCTACGGCACGGTACAACGTTTGTGGTACTGCGGTCCGATGTTCCGCCATGAACGTCCTCAGCGTGGTCGCTATCGCCAGTTCCACCAGTTTGGCGTGGAAGCCTTGGGGATTGCGGGGCCGGATATCGATGCTGAAATGCTCATCATGCTCAACCGTTTATGGAAAGAATTGGGCGTGGGCGCGGTTCGCTTAGAGTTAAACACCTTAGGGGCTTTGCCAGAACGTCAGGCTCACCGTGAAGCGTTGATTCGTTACTTTGAAGCGCATAAGGATGTGTTGGACGAAGATGCGTTACGCCGTTTACACAGCAACCCGTTACGTATTTTGGATACCAAGAATCCGGATATGCAGGACTTGGTGAATGCCGCTCCGCGTCTGTTGGACTATTTAGGGGACGAAAGCCGTACGTTCTTAAATCGCTTGGAAGCGATGGTGAGCGCGGCGGGTATTGACTATGTGATTAACCCCCGTTTGGTCCGTGGTTTGGATTACTATAACCACACAGTCTTTGAATGGATTACCGATAAGCTCGGAGCGCAAGGTACCATCTGTGGTGGTGGTCGTTATGACCCGTTGATTGAACTCTTAGGTGGCCGTCCTGCCCCTGGGGTGGGCTTTGCCATGGGTATGGAACGTATCATTGAATTGATGCGTGAATGTGGCGTTGTCCCGAGTCGTACCCAGACCGATGTGTATGTGATCCACCATGAAGGTGAGGCTCACCTCAAGGCGATGCAAATTGCCGAGGCGTTGCGTGACGTGGGTTTACGCGTGATTGTGCATCCCGGAGAAGCAAAGTTACAGAATCAGATGAAGAAAGCTGACGCAAGTGGTGCAGAATTTGCTATCTTCGCTACGGATGATGAATTGGCTGCCGGTACGGTGCTTGTGAAATCGCTACGTGACCATGCCAGCATGGCCGCAGGCGAACAAAAGGCGATTGCCGTAGCGGACGTCGCCCAGTGGGTGAAAAACCTGATGACCTCGGTTGCCTAATTCACCAATAACGCCACGAAAAGGAAAGCAACATCATGGCTTATGACTTAGAAGAACAAGAGAGTATTGACCAATTAAAGGCTTGGTGGGATAAGTGGGGTACCCCCATTACCGCCGTGGTTTGCATTGGATGCCTTGCGTTTGCGGGTTGGAACGTTTGGAATTGGTACCAGCGTAATCAAGTCGCCAAAGCTTCGGCCGTCTATGTTACCCTGCAGAATGCGGTGATCCAGCACGACAAGAAAAACATTGTGTCGGCGTCCACGGGTTTGATCGATCAATACAGCTCCACCGTTTATGCTCCTCTGGGGGCGTTAAGTGCGGCCTCGGCTCAGAATGCGTTGGGGGATTACGATAACGCGGCGACGTTACTCAACTGGGTGATCAATAAGTCGGGTCATCCGGAGTACGAAAGTGTGGCGCGTTTACGCTTAGCGTCGGTGGAACTCTCGCGCAATAAGCCCGATGATGCACAGCGTGCGCTTGAACCGGTGAAAGCAACGCCTTCGAATGCCATTGAATTGGACGATCGTTGGGGCGATGTGTACTTTGCCAAGGGGGACTATGCCAAGGCACGTGAACATTGGGAAAAAGTGCTCAAGAGCACCAATCCTTTGGACGATAACATCCGTACCTTGGTGACCTTTAAGTTGGGCTCGATTCCTGTTAAGGATTAAGGCTCACGCGCTTAAAAGACCTGAATACTCAATTATGCGAATCGGAGAGCACTGGATATGATGCTTAAAAAATTATCTACCTTCATGGCTGCAACGTTGATGACGGTTTCGTTAGCAGGTTGCGGACTTTTCTCTTCCAGCAGTACCCACGAACCTGTGGATCTGGATGAATTTACCGCGTCCGTTGCCACGAAGACAGTTTGGACAGCCAATGTGGGGGATAGCGAAGGCTATATGGTGCCTGCCGTGACGGATAACGCGGTTTATGCTGCGGGCGATGACCGTCTCTATCGTTTAAATCGTGATAATGGGGACAAGGTCTGGAGCGTTGACCTCAAGGGGCAAGTGACTGCCGGGGTCGGTACCGACGGTAATACGGTAGCTGTGGTCAGTGCTGGCGGGCAGTTAGAAGTCTTCAATCAAGAAGGTAAACCCGTCTGGAACAAGAAGCTCACGGCGGATGCCACGATTCCTCCCTTGGTAGGTAATGGCTTAGTGGTGGTAACGAGTGCGGATGCACGCACCAGTGCGTTTGATTTGGGTTCGGGTGCTCCGCTTTGGAGTTATCAGAGTCAGGCGCCTGCGTTGACGTTACAAACCTTCCGACAGATGGTTTGGTCGCCCGCAGGTATTTTGGTGGGCCAGGCCAACGGTCGCTTACTGGCGTTGAGCCCCCGCGGTGAAGTCGTCTTTGACGCGGTGATCTCGGAATCGCATGGGATTACCGAAGTGGAACGTTTAGTGGACATCGTCGGACGTCCTTGGATTGATCAGCAGATGATGTGTGCCGCCGCCTTCCAAGGTTCGTTGGTCTGCATGAATGCTCAAAATGGTCAGGTTCTTTGGCATCAAAAAGTCGATGCCGTGAGCGGGGTTATCTCCGACCCACAAAAAATGTACTTAGTTGACTCCAAAGGGATCCTACATGCGTATAATCGCGAAAACGGTAACGAGGTCTGGACACGCGACAATCTGCTTTACCGTAATCCCTCGGCTCCCGTTGTGGTAGGGAACACGATTGCCACGGGTGATTATGACGGCTATGTGTCGTTCTTTAGCCCGGCGGACGGCAAAACGGTCTCTCGCTTACACTTGGATGGTGCCGTAAAAGCGCCCGCAACTCCGCTTGCCTTTGGGGCCGTGTTCCAAACGGTCGAAGGGGAAGTGGCCTATGTTGTGCAGGACTCGCTAATGAAATAACAACGTTTCCCTCGGTTTGACGAATCGTTTTATTCTTTGAGCGGTCCGACGCCACTTCGTTGGATCGCTCTTTTCATTTTGTAATCAACATGCTTCCAGTAATTGCTCTCGTCGGACGCCCCAATGTGGGTAAGTCCACGCTCTTTAACCGATTGACTCGCTCCCGTGATGCTATCGTAGCTGACTTCCCTGGCCTCACTCGCGATCGCCAGTATGGTCAAGGCCGTGTCGGACCCATTCCCTATATTGTGGTGGACACCGGTGGTTTTGAACCCATCAAGTCCGAAGGGATTGTCCAAGCCATGGCGAGTCAGGCGGAGTTAGCGATCGAAGAAGCGGATGTCGTTTTGTTTGTATGCGACGCCCGCTCGGGGCTAACCCCTCACGATCAACGTATTGCCCGCTATTTGCGTGAAACCGGTCGTAAGATTGTCCTTCTTGTCAATAAAGCCGAAGGTCTCACGGATTTAGCCAAGGCCGAATTCTATGAATTGGGGCTTGGGGAACCGTGCTTAATTTCGGCTGCCCACGGTCAAGGCGTCAAGGCGGTGATGGATATGGTGCTCGACGGTTTTGAGCCCGATCCGGAAGAACCGGTCGATCCGGATGCCCCGAAGCGCTTAAAAGTGACGTTGGCTGGACGCCCGAATGCCGGGAAGTCCACGCTCATCAATGCACTCATTGGTGAGGAACGTTTGATTGCGTTTGACATGCCTGGCACCACCCGCGACGCGATTAAGGTCGATTTTGAATACAATGATCGCCCGTACGAATTGGTCGACACGGCAGGGTTGCGTAAGAAAGGCAAGGTCTTTGAAGCCATTGAAAAGTTTTCCGTTGTCAAAACGCTACAGGCGATCGAAGACTCGAACGTGGTGATTCTCGTCATCGACGCGAAAAACGGGATTGCAGACCATGATGCGCACATTGCAGGCTATGTGCTCGATAGTGGCCGAGCGTTAGTGGTGGCGGTCAATAAGTGGGACTTATTGGATAGCTACCAACGTGACATGTTTAGTCTTGAATTGGAACGTAAGTTGCATTTCTTGCGTTGGGCACGCATGATCCGCATCTCCGCTTTAAAACGCAACGGGCTCAATCACTTGATGAATGCCGTCGACGAAGCGCATGCCGCAGCCTACCGTAAGATTCCGACGAATCAGCTCACGAAGTGCTTAATTGAAGCCGTGGAACGCCAACAGCCTCCGCGTGCTCGTGGTGGTCGTCCGAAACCCCGTTACGCACACCAAGGGGGTTCGAACCCGCCGGTGATCGTGATTCACGGTAATGCCCTTGAAGACATCGGAGAGTCGTATCGTCGCTATTTGGAAAGCTATTTCCGCGATAAATTCGATTTAGCTGGAACGCCGTTACGCATCGAATTCCGCACAAAAGACAACCCGTTTGTGAAGGATGATAAAAAGTAAGCGACGTTCTCCCAGTCACGCTTTTACAAAGCGCTTCAAATCTGAAGCGCTTTTTTTGCGATGCAAAATGTCAAAAGAGTGTTAACATATTTGTGATCGCTCTCGAACAGAGAGTACGTCAAATACACTCGTCGCAGGATTTTGACGCAAAAATGTGACGATAAGAACAACAAAGTGCTGAGGACATCCACCAACAACGCCGGATGTCACTTGCTCGGAGAAGAATAACTATGACAACAAAAGGTCAACTCCTTCAGGATCCTTTCCTCAACAGTTTACGTAAGGATCATATCCCTGTATCCATCTATCTCGTTAATGGCATTAAATTGCAGGGACAGATCGAAAGCTTCGATCAGTATGTCGTCCTACTTCGCAATACGGTTACCCAGATGGTGTATAAGCACGCCATCAGTACGGTGGTGCCGACGCGTGCTGTGAATATGCCTACTGAAACGGAGAACTGATATCAGTATTTTTCAGATTGATGCCGAGCGTGATACGGACGTATCACGCGCTTTTCTCGTGTCCGTTACGATTGGTCGAACGGTCTATGATGATTCTGCCCAAGAGCTCTCACTCTTGGTGAAATCGGATAATTTGGAACCGGTTGGACTCTTAACGGCAAAACGTGATAAACCGGACCCGGCCTTTTTTATTGGCTCGGGTAAAGTGGAAGAGTTGGGGGCGTTAGCCAAAGGGGCCGATGCCAATATTGTGGTGTTCGACGTACCCTTATCTGCAGCGCAACAGCGTAACATCGAACGCGCCATTGATCTGCCTGTTCTCGATCGAACCCAGCTTATTTTGGACATTTTCCGAGCCCGTGCAAAAAGCCGTGAAGGGCGTTTGCAGGTTGAGTTAGCACAACTCGAACACCTGTCGACGCGCTTGGTTCGTGGCTGGACGCACTTGGAGCGTCAGCGTGGGGGGCTCTCGAAGACGGGCGGTCCAGGCGAAAAGCAAATTGAATTGGACCGACGCATGATTGGTGTGCGTATGAAGCAACTACGCGACCAATTAAAGCGCTTAAAACGTCAACGTGATACCCAACGGCGTGCGCGCTCGCGTGGCGACACGTTGACCGTGTCGTTAGTCGGGTACACCAATGCCGGAAAGTCCACCCTCTTTAATAAACTCACCCGTGCGAGTAGCTATGCGGCTGACCAACTCTTTGCGACGTTGGATACGACCGCACGCCGATGCTGGATTAGTGATGAGGAAACCGTCGTTGCGAGTGATACCGTCGGGTTTATTCGTGGCTTACCTCACCAATTGATTGAAGCGTTTAAGTCCACACTGGATGAAACCGTACATGCGGATTTGCTCTTGCATGTCGTGGATGCCTCGTCCGCGGTGCGGGAAGACCAAATCCGTGAAGTCAATAAGGTGCTCGAAGAAATCAAGGCAGACGATATTCCGACGATTTTGGTCTATAACAAAATTGACCAGACGGAATTGGTGCCCGAAATTCAACGCGATACCGATGGCCGTCCTCGTTCGGTGACTGTATCGGCCTTGACGGGGGATGGGTTAGATTTGTTACGTAGCGCGATTGGCGAGTTTGCTCACCAATGGCGAGACGAACATCCTAATGAACCGCGTGCATTGGAAGACTGGGAAGTCGAACAACTCAATGCGGAACATGAACTGATTGCCTCCGACAACATCGAGGATTTCCTGACGCGAAAGCGTAAGTAAGTGAGTACTTACTATAAAAATAAAAGGCGACGATTCTTTGTAGAAGCGTCGCCTTTTTAGTGGGAATCTTATCGGTTACGTTCAGCGATTTGGCGCAAAAACTCTGTCATGAGAGCAATGCGTTCTTCGATTTTATCTAAGTCGAGGTACTCCGCACTGCTGTGGTTCGCCCCGCCACAGGGACCACAGCCGTCAATGACGGGCACGCCTTGGGTGGCCATGTGGTTACCGTCACTGCCACCGCCCATGTCGAGCCAATCAAAGGTAATCCCCAGGGAGGCGGCCGCCGCTTCCATCTCTTTGATCAATCCTTCGGTGCGTTCGGTATAGGGCATCGCGGGCGTGCCAGCAAGCCAGTTGACGGTTTGGGTTACGCCGTCCACCCAGGTGTGTTGGGCCAAGACCTCGATTTTCGCCTTAAGGTCTTCACGATCTTCATCACGCCAATAGCGTAAGTCAAGCAGGACTTCCGCCGTTTCCGGGATGACGTTCGGGGCGGTGCCTCCCTGAATGACCCCAGGGTTGACCGTGCAGCCTTTTTGTGTATTGGCAAGTGTGCAGGCCTCGAGCGTGAAGCGTAGGGCGGCAATATTAGCGTTGGCCCCCGCTTCAGGGTTATTGCCCGCATGGGCTGCCCGTCCGTGGAACGTGACACGCGCTACCGCAACGCCTTTGCGACTACGTACTAAGTTACCGCCACGGCGAGCCGCTTCGGCCACCAATACCCGTTGAGCACGGGCCGCATGGTGTTTGAGCCATTCGCAGGAGTAAGGGGAGCCAATTTCTTCGTCCGGGTTCATCAAGACCGCAATCTTGAGTTGATCCCGTACGGAGGGGGGCAAGGCTTTGAGGGCATAGTAGATGAGCAGTACACCGCCCTTACAGTCCGACACGCCAGGGCCCAACACACGGTTGTTTTCAATCCGTAAGGGACGCGTTGCAGCCGTTCCATCGGGATAGACCGTGTCCAGGTGGGCATTGAGGAGCACATCGTAGTGTTCAGCGTCCGGGGCATTGGTGGCAAGGAGCCCTTCGCCGATGTCGGGGCCAAAACTTTGTAACTCGGTATGGAAACCCAGCGCATCGTAGAGGGATTTCATATGCTGGGCCAATTGAGTGACATGGGCGACATTGCGTGAGCCCGCATCAATATTAACGAGCGGTGCCAAATCGGCAAGGAAAGCTTGGGTGGTAGCGGATAAAGGGGACGTTGTCATAGTGGTTGGTATGTAAAAGTGAGTGAAAATCGGGTTCACTCTAACAAATTGACGAACGTCGCCGTTAAGACGGATCGAATTAACTCGCTTTGGTGCGCTCTAGCGCAGAGAAACTGGGCAAAATTGCGTAGAGACAAAAAAAGCGCTCGTTTGGAGAAAACATTCTGTTTTCCTTGAACGAGCGCGACGGGTTTCGGTTTGCGCGAGGCTTAGATGAGCGTCAAGAAGCGCGATACCATGCGAATACGTTCTTCAACCGTATCCAAACTTAAGAATTCCTTGTCGCTATGGAAGGCGCCACCGTCAGGTGCACAACCGTCTACCACCGGAACCCCTGTTTCGGCAATATGGTTACCGTCGGAGCCGCCACCAGCATCGACCCATTCGGCTGTGAAGCCTTCTAAGCGGGCGGCCTCGGTAATCTTCGCCACGAGGTCCTTGGTGTCGTCCGAGAGGGGCATCGCCGGCGAGTAATTCTTCACGGCGATGGTTTGCGTAACGCCTTCGACAAACGTTTCTTTGGCCAGGGCTTCGAGTTGAGCACGCAATTCCGCGCCATCCGGATCAAACCAGAAACGGGTGTCAACTTCCACATAGCAGTCTTCCGGAATGACGTTAGGTACCGTACCCCCGTGAATCACCCCCGGGTTCACGGTGGTACCTTTGGTTTCGTTCGCGAGCTCATAGG
>CAJJMF010000119.1 GCA_905192805.1 uncultured Sutterella sp.
GTGATCTAAATCAAGATTATATTAAATATAGGGATCATGATTCCGGGAGTTCAGGCGTAAAGCGGGCTTTGAGTTTGGCTAAGAGCCCCTGTTTGGGGGCAAGCGCCCGTTTCATGAGGTCAAAGTGCTGCACACACCCGACGGTTCGGTGTAGGAACAGGAGCCAGAGGAGTTTCCAGGGTTCGCGAACCGACTCGGTATAAAACCGCGTCCAAAGTTCGGGATGCGCTAAACCGTTAAGACCTAGGGCCTTCGGGTCCACAATGAGGTGTTCTGCGAGCCGTGAGGTTTCGCCCTCATACTCCACGGGCAAATCGGCATTCGCTTTCAAGAGGTTGCCTAGCGTCTCAAAGAGTTGAGCAGGTTCGTCCGAATGTAGAAACGCGAGCGCTTCCTCGTAGGCGGTCTCATCAAAGGCGTAGTCGGGAATCGTCATGGAGCGCACGGGATCAAAAAGTCCGTAGCCATTGGCTGCCTGATACTGTGCGGGATCGACAGTGGGAGGCATTTCATGCTCGGGGGCTTGGCGAGTAGCGTTCCTCGGGGTTTGTCGCGTTGCCGGAGCGGGCGAAGACTCCGTACTCTCAGACACCCCTATCCCCAAACGCTCCATGAGCGCTTTTTCTTTGGCGGTGGGTTTGGTGATGCCCGCCACCCACGGGGTGGTAGCGGTGAGCACGGTTTGGGCTTTGTCACCGGTGAGCCCCACCAAGATATCCAAGGCGGCCAAGCGACGGTCCGCCGAGCGATCCGATAAGAGACGCTCTAAAGAGGCCGTGAGTGGCGCGACGTCAAGGGTTTTGAGCAGATCGATAATCCCCATGCGCAACTGAGCGCCCTTGCTCGCAAGGCGCACTTCCAACTGACGAATCTGCTCCTCGGTTAAGGTCTGCCGGGCGAGCACGTTGAGCGCAGCGCGTTTCACGTCGTTGGAGCGATCGTCTAACCCCATGAAAAGATAGTCGTTCGACACAGCGTCCGTCGTATCGCCACAATCCTCTTCGAGGACCGTTTGCTTCGTCCAGGCGCTCAATTGACTAAAGTAGGGCTTAAACGCTTCCCGATAGGCACGATCCCCTGTCATGAGAGCGGCCCCATAGAGGCGCTCAGCAACGGCATCGGGCATCAAATTTTGTTCGTTCCAGGGAAACACATAGCCCGAATACGTTTGGGGCCCCTTGAGGTGATCGAGCACGTACTGCCATGCCTCAACGTGTGAGCCCCAATCCACTGGGCTCGGGAGCTCGTATTGCTCCTCAGGGTTGCGGGCATAGTAGGCGCCGAGTGGGTAAAAACTCACCATTCCTGCGATCACCGACGGCTCTTTATACCAGCGCTCCAAGATCGCCATCGCCAACCGTTGGCTGAGTTTTTCGTGGTTGAGGGCCTCTAAAAAGAGCGCTAACGCGTGCAGTTGATGCACGGCCCCCGATTGGATGAGTTCGTACGCGACGGGCACCACGTCTTCCACGGCATCAAACCCCAGGCGCCAAAGGGCAACGTACACGGCGATGGGATTAACATCCTGAATCGCACGCAACGCCACACCTTTATCGGCCAGATAGGTCATCATGAGGTGCAGTACGTCGTCGGTGCGCGCTTCCAATTTGCGCCCCTCAATACTCAAACCGAGGGTGACCATCAGACCGCGTTTGACGGATGAAAACCGAATGAGATTTTCCTTCTCCACGATGCCCAGGAGCGTTCTAAACGCTTCGGGTTGCCCCAGGTCCATCGTTTCCACAATCGCTTGTCGCAGTCCTTCTTGCAACTGGGCGGCAAGTAGCAATTTACCTTCCCAGTCCACCAATTCCGCGTCGTTGGCGATCACGATCGCTGCTAAGATCTCGCGCGAGAGTCGCTGGTGGTTGTTTTCCGCCCGAATCGCCTCGAGCACACGGGTTTTTACCGAGGCGTTCCCAGTCAACAATTCGGCAGCGATCAGGTAAGGAACCGCTTGAACTAACTGCCAATCGAAGTGATTGAAGGGGCGTTTGTCAAAGAGTTCGTCCGCGGGAATATCAAAGACTTCCATGGTCCAGAGGGCGCGGAGCGTCACGTCGAGTAACACACTGTAGGCATAGACCTCACGCGAACGTAGCGAGCGACGCCGCCAACCCACGCTATAGGGCAGCCGCGGGAAAACGGCGACGAGCGCGGCAAACTGTGGGTAGTGGGACCCTAAGAGCACGTTCGCCAAGCGCATAAAGTCGCTTTGTGCTAAATCCTCCCACGTCACGACGTGCATACGCATTAACGTGTCACGCAACGTGAGCGATAAGACGCGATCGCTCGCCTCGTGCAACACCGATTTTCGCAGTTCCTCGGCAAACGTCGCCAACGGACCCGTGCGAGCCATTTTTTCTTTGGAGAGGCGTTTGAGTGCCTCAGCGTACCCTGCGTCAATTTGGTCTCGGCTCTGTGGTGTCGTCATGGTCCAATCTCCTTACCAAAGGCGGCCCGCTAGGGACGCTAAGCGAATCAGTGTGAGGGTATCCCCTTCCTTTAAGGACAACGGAGCCTCTAAGTCGGTCAATTCCTCATCGTTTACCCAGAGCCGCACGATTCCATCCGCTACACTTTGCGTCGCGTGCGCGATCGCTTCGTCACGGTTAATGGACGTCACTTGCGCTTGGGACCCCGGTCGAATCGCGCCCGAGAGTGCTAAATTGTCAATCGCCTCAGTGCTCATTGCGTCAGGCGTTTGCGCCCGCGCTTGACGGTCTTGATAGAGCGCAATTTCGCGCTCCACCAGCTGAACGATGAGGGCACGCAGTGTGCTGGGCACAGGGTCTAGGGTGATTGGCACCGGGATGACGGCGGATCGGCGCTTCGTGAGCGACTTGACCGCGAGAAAGAGTTGCATGGTGGCACTCCTTGGTATGTCGTGAGTGGCGTTGCCCAGACGTTCTCTGGGAACCCCGTCAATCAATAATTACCTCTAACTTAGCATAGTGTGCCTACTGGTACAAGCGAATTCCGAGGACGCCTCATTGCACGCTTCGCACGCGCACGTTTTACGCGGTTTGCGCTTTTTCTTCTGAGCTAAACCGTGTAAACTACTTCAAATTCCGTAAGGGGCTACCCGCAAGTAAAACCCCCTAGGATGACGTTCCCAACAATTCCGGAGAATTCCCATAATGCATTACGATCACTACGACGAAAGTAAAATCAACAGTCCTGTTATCCGCATCATTGATGACGATGATGGGATGCGCAAATCGTGGGCTTTCTTAATTGAAGACGAAGGCTGGGAAGTGGTGACCTACCCGGATGCGCTCACGTACCTCTCCTCGAACGACTTCATTCGCCCGGGTTGCTTGCTGCTTGACGTGCGTATGCCGCAAATGTCGGGTTTGGAACTTCAAGTGAAGTTGCGTGAAGTGGGCTGTGACTTACCGATTATTTTCGTCTCGGGTCACGGCGACATCGACATGGCCGTTAACACCTTGAAGGCTGGGGCCGTGGACTTCTTACAAAAGCCCGTCGATGATCAACGACTCCTCGACACGATAGAAAACGCGGTGGCGAAGAATCTGTCGGAACGCCGTAACACGCAGGAAATTACCGACTTTAAGAGCCGCTTTGAACAGTTAACGCAGCGCGAACGCGAAGTGATTCGCATGGTGGCGCGTGGCTACGCCAATAAAGAAGTGGCCCGCGAATTCAACATTTCAGAAAAGACCGTGCAAGTGCACCGTGGTAGCGCCTATCGTAAGCTCGATTTGCATAACGCCGCCGAAATTGCTCGCCTCTTAATCAAGGCCGGTGACTTTGTCTAAATCCACACTAAAAACGAATTGACAACTTAATAGAATCCTTTCTATTAGCCTGTGGGACTGTGAATGTAAAGCAGTCCCTTTTTTTTGATCCAAATCACAAATGAGAGCGATTCTCATCTTACCAAGGCTAGCTAGGGTTTTCCCCATTGACGAATTTTGTCCACCTAGGTAAAATGGCTTACATATTCGGAGAGTGAGTTTTTTCATACCGCTCTTTGGTCACAAGTTCCAGCAGTTTTTGCTGGGGAGGTCAATATCATGGCAATCAATAATATTGGTTTGAGACGTACTCGTCATATTATGTGCTTTGCGAAGCGTTCCTGCTTCAACTACAATCTCTTCGCCTCCGCATCGATTTAATGCGTCGGGTGTGCTTTGTTGCGCACTGACGTCATGTCTTTAGAGTATTGGTTTAACTGAACCCTTCAGTCCAATCGCTCGAACTTTTCCCTACTCGTTTCACAATTTGTTTGATGTGTCGTGCCCCATGCGCCTACGTTCTTCGTAAGCCTCTTTAGCACGGGCTCATCGGTTCAAAACCGCCCTGGTTGTCCTTGTGCTCGTCTTAAGCCAAGTGAACTTCCTCGCTAGCGAAATTGGGCCCGAGTCAAAAAACATCAAACAGTGCGATTTGAGTAGCACTAAAGAAATAAAATTCTTTAAATTTCTTGATGAAAGGAATCATACTGACTCTATGATTCCTCGGGTTTTTGCACCCTTAACGGGCAAAAATCCCTACTTTAACCTGAGGTAAATAAATGAGAAAACTCAAAATCGCCGCTACGGCCGCCGCGCAAAATGCCTTCTGCGCCGAACGTCAAGTCGTTGACTTTGATCAGGCTGACTTTACGGAAGTTTCCGCTGTTGTGATGACGGCTTCGGAAGCCCAGCAAGGCAAGCTCGCGAAGGTCAAAGAATCCGCTTTGGATCTTCCCGTGATCATCAAGAATGATCTGTGCGAAGTCCCCAATGAACTCTTTGGTCAGGTCGTGTCCGTGATCGATGACAAGGCTGCTGACAAGGGGCTTTATGGCCGTCAGATCGACGCCGCCGCTCAGAAGTACGAAGATAAGATTCTTCCTCCGTTCTTCGGCAGCTTGGTCGAATACGTCAAGCAGGGTCATGCTCAGTTCGACTGCCCGGGGCATCAGGGTGGTGCGTTCTTCCGCCGTCACCCCGCTGGTCGTGAATTCACGGAATTCTTTGGTGAAAACGTTTTCCGCGCTGACCTTTGCAACGCCGACGTTTCCATGGGCGACTTGTTGATTCACGAAGGTGCTCCTTGCGCCGCTCAGCAAGAAGCTGCTCGTATTTACAACGCCGACAAGACCTACTTCGTTTTGAACGGTACTTCGTCTGCTAACAAGGTTGTTTTGAACGCCTTACTCGCCCCGGGCGACTTGGTGCTCTTTGACCGCAACAACCACAAGTCCAACCACCACGGCGCTCTCTTGCAGGCTGGTGCTACCCCGGTGTACCTCGAAACCGCCCGTAACGGCTACGGCTTCATCGGTGGTATCGATGATCACTGCTTCGAAGAAAAGTACTTGCGCGATTTGATCCGCGAAGTTAAGCCCGAACGTGCTGACGAAAAGCGTCCGTTCCGCTTAGCCGTGATTCAGTTAGGTACCTACGACGGTACGATTTACAATGCTCGCCAAGTGGTTGACCGTATTGGTCACTTGTGCGACTACATCCTCTTTGACTCCGCTTGGGTCGGTTACGAACAGTTCATCCCGATGATGAAAGACTGCTCGCCGTTGCTCCTTGAATTAGGGCCGGAAGATCCTGGCATCATCGTGACGCAGTCCGTGCATAAGCAGCAGGCTGGTTTCTCCCAGACCTCCCAGATCCACAAGAAGGACAGCCACATCAAGGGTCAGAAGCGCTACTGCCCGCACAAGCGCATGAACAATGCGTTCATGATGCACGCGTCCACCTCGCCCTTCTACCCGCTCTTTGCCGCGCTTGACGTGAACGCCAAGATGCACGAAGGCGAAGCGGGCCGTCGTTTGTGGGATGACTGCGTGCGTGTCACGATTGACGCTCGTAAGAAGTTGCTCGCTACCTGCAAGTACATCCGCCCGTTCATCCCGGCTACCGTTGAAGGCCAGCCCTGGGAAAGCTATCCGACGGATCGTATCGCTAAGGACTTGAAGTTCTTCGCGTTCGAACCGGGTGAAGCCTGGCACAACTTCGAAGGCTACGGTGAACACCAGTACTTCGTCGACCCGTGCAAGTTCTTGTTAACGACGCCTGGTATTAACGTCAAGACCGGTCAGTACGACGACTTCGGCGTTCCTGCCACGATTTTGGCGAACTTCCTCCGTGAAAACGGTGTTGTTCCTGAAAAGTGCGACTTGAACTCGATTCTGTTCTTGATGACCCCGGCTGAAGACGAAGCGAAGATGGACCACTTGGTGACCCAGATCGCTCGCTTCGAAGCTTACCTCGATGCCGACGCTCCGCTCTCCGAAGTGTTGCCCTCGATCTACCACGCTAACGAAGAACGTTATGCCGGTTACACGATCCGTCAGCTCTGCCAAGAAATGCACAACTTCTACAAGAGCTTGAACGTGAAGCAGCTTCAGAAGGAAATGTTCCGTAAGGCTCACTTCCCGCAGCGTGTGTTGGAACCGCAAGTGGCTCACTTCGAATTCATCCGCGGCAACGTGGAATTGGTGGCCCTTGAAAACTCCGCTGGCCGTATCGCTTGCGAAGGCGCGCTTCCCTACCCGCCGGGCGTGCTCTGCATCATCCCGGGTGAAGTTTGGGGCGACTCCGTTCTCAAGTACTTCTTGGCTCTCGAAGAAGGTATCAACCGCTTCCCGGGCTTCGCTCCTGAACTTCAGGGCGTGTACATCAACAAGGATGCCGACGGTCGTAAGCGTGCCTATGGCTACGTCCTCACGAAGGAACGTGCCGCTGAACTCGGGGTCTAATCTGAGTATCAACCCTTAATCCAATGGAACGCAAAGAGTTGCCCACGAAAGTAACCCACCCTTTAGCCCGTGGGCACTCTTTGCCACTCCTTACTACAACTAAACTGGAATTACTCCTATGTCTAGCAATAACAAAATGAGCGTTGCTCAGTTAACGCTTCTTACTGCCCTCAACATGATGGGGTCTGGGATTATCATGTTGCCGACGAAGTTGGCTCAAGTCGGCACGTTCTCCATCGTGTCTTGGCTCGTAACGGCGACGGGTTCGACCGCGCTCGCTTACGCCTTTGCTAAGTGCGGGATGCTTTCTCGCAAGAAGGGTGGTATGGGTGGTTACGCCGAATATGCCTTTGGCAAATCCGGTAACTTCTTGGCCAACTACACCTACGCCGTTTCGCTTTTGATTGCGAACATCGCCATTGCCATTTCCGCCGTTGGTTACGGTACCGCCTTCTTGGGCGTTGAACTCTCGCCGGTGGCTACCTGCGTGGCGACGATCGGTGTGTTGTGGCTCTGCTCCATCCTGAACTTCAAGGGTGCCAGCATCACAGGTATGATTTCTTCCTTCACCGCTTGGGGTGTGATTATCCCGGTCGCGTTCTTGTCGACCGCTGGCTGGTTCTGGTTCTCCGGTGACCTCTATGTCAAGTCCTGGAACCCGAACAACATCCCGACGTTTGATGCGATTTCCGCTTCCATTTCGATGACCTTGTGGGCCTTCCTTGGTTTGGAATCCGCTTGCGCGAACTCTGAAGCCGTTGAAAACCCGGAAAAGAATGTGCCGAAGGCTGTGTTGGGCGCTACGATTGGCGTGGCCGTCATCTACATCTTGTCGACGAACGTTGCTGCCGGTATCGTGGGTAACGCTGACCTCGTGAAGTCCACCGCTCCGTTCGGTCTCGTCTTCTCCACCATCTTCAATGAAACCGCTGGTAAGATCGTGATGGGCTTGATGGTTCTCTCCTGCACGGGCTCGCTCTTATCCTGGCAGTTCACGATTGCTAACGTGTTCAAGGCCTCTTCGGACGATGGCTACTTCCCGTCGCTCTTCTCCAAGGTTACGAAGGACAACGCGCCTGTCGTCGGTATGATCACGATCACGATCATCCAGACCCTGATGAGCTTGATGACGATTTCGCCCTCGCTCTACACGCAGTTCAACAAGCTCGTTGACTTGGCTGTGGTGACGAACGTGATGCCCTACCTCCTCTCGATGGCTGCGGTCTTCGTGATGGTTAAGGCCGAACGCGTTAACGCCAACGCTGCCAGCATGATCAAGTTCACCGCTTTGATCGGTACCGCCTACAGCCTCTATGCGTTGTACGCTGCCGGCTTCGAACCGATGATGTGGGGTTCCATCGCCACGTTCATTGGCTGGACCTGGTTCGGTATCGCTCAGGGTCGCTTAATGAAGGACGGCGACGCTACGCCTGAACTCTAATTCGCAAATCCTGCGAATGGGGAG
>CAJJMF010000120.1 GCA_905192805.1 uncultured Sutterella sp.
AAACAAGCGGCAAAAACCTTGAATATTTTGACCAGGCAACACTGGGTTCGTTGAAGGACTTTATGGCGTCAAAGGGCGCCTAAAATTTGAACGCTTTCTAATGGGAGCAGTAGGTTTTCTATTAATTCTGTGTGGTCTCGCCTATGCGTATCTCGCGAATTAACGCACCATTGCGTCCAATACTTTAAAGAAAGAGGAGAATGAACATGAAAAAATTCCAAACCGATAGCACCCGAAAAAGAAATATCGAAGATGAGGATTAACCGATGCCTCACTCGACACTAAGCAGGGAGCGCGATGAATAGTCTCTTTAGCGACACGGACTTAGCGTGTTTGTCACGACTCCTGAATGCCCGACAAGCCGGCTTCCCACTCACACAAGCGTGGCTTACCAGTCAAGGCGTAGGTGCCGATTTGCTCAGCCGACTCTGTCAGGCTGGCTTTTTGCATCCCTTGGACGCTCAGACCTATCGTGTAGCGGGCGACCAACTACTGGGGGACGGACTATTGAGCGTCGCAACAGAGGACAGGGCAGACGTGCACCTCGCAGGACGTACGGCGCTTGCCTACCATCGTATTCAACACAACCTCGCGGCACGATCAGTCATTCGATTAATGGGCAATGGAGACTATTCGCCACCAACCTGGGCAGGCGACTGTCACTATCGGGATACCTCCGGGCTTTTTGACTTTAGCGCTGAGGAGGGCGAACGCCTTGATCTGGACACACGCCCTCCGTTAGGAGGTCCCTTTAGCATACGGTGTGCGTCACGGGAGCGAGCACTATTGGAACTCCTCTACGACGAAGAGGTGTTTCAAGATCGTGACGAAACCCAACAATTGATCTTAGGTATCACGAACTGCCGAGCGCAGTGGATGGGGCCACTTCTAGCCTGCTGTCAAGAGCCTCGCGTCATTGAGCGCTTCTATGCGAGTTTTGTTCATCAACCTTATGTCGGCTTTGAGGCAAAAGCCCTCTTTGAGCACTACCATATAAGGATCCCGTAAAGGAACTGTACTTTTTCGCTATCGTCACTCATTCACCCAAAGGACACCCTCATGACACACGCGCATGCCAATCCTTACCAAACCGATTTCGCTTTTTATATCGAGCAAGCCCAGGTGTTGCTAGAGATGGCAGCCCTCGTCTTTCACTCGGGCCTCTTTGCCATGAAGGGTGGCACTGCCATTAATCTCTTCCTTCAGGATATGCCACGGCTTTCGATGGACATCGATTGCGTCTATACGCCCGTCGACCAACCCCGCGACGTAGCCTTTGAAGCCATCCATCACGCCTTGAGTGAGATCGTCCGTGAAGCCCATCGACTCGGCTTTGAGGCGTTTCTGGAAGACGAACAAGCAGCACAAAAAATCTTTGTGAAAAAGGAAGGAGGGCCTGCGCTCAAGATTGAAGTTAACCCGATTGCCCGTGGCACCGTACTCCCCACCGTCATCCGCACGCTTACGCCTGCGGCCGAGTCCATCTTTGGGCAAAATTTGGCAGTTCCCTTGTTGGATCCTGACGAAATTTACGCGGGAAAATTTGCCGCGACCCTCACGCGGACGCATCCGCGAGACCTCTATGACACGTGGAAATTCTTCGAAACGTGGGACGGTCACTTCACCACGCAACAAGTCGACACCACCTTGGTGACGATACTCTGTGGCAATCGTCCGCTCCAAGAAACGCTCTTTCGTGACGTCTTTCATGAAGACGAGAAAACGTTTCAAAACGTCACGCTCAGCACTTTACGCGAGCCGTGCGACTTTGAAACGCTGCGTCCCGTTGGAAAACGCCTTCAGGCTGAACTCTGTCAGGCATTAACGCCCGCTCAAAAACGTTTTCTGGTGGACTTTCATGCGGGACACTCCAACTGGACAGATTTGAGCGTCCCAGACGCACAACGATTGCCCGCCATTCGATGGAAGGCCATGAACCTGGCCAAACTCAAAGCCGTCAATCCCGCGAAGTTTGAGGCACAAATCGAGGCCATCCAGAGCGCGTTGGCGAAGAGCAACTGGGAATGATGCAAACGATTAGTACGCCCATCGCGGGAGGCATCAATGGCTTAGTTTTTATATTTTTGTGACGATACCCACATTTTTATTCAAAATTATGTGATGGCTCTCACATTATTATTGTTTTGCGTTGCCGTTGTCGTCCTTATCGCTTAAAAAGACGCACTCAAACATCGATTCGTACTCTCACCAGAAAAGACGACACGCTCAACATGTGGCGTTCCCTGGCTGAGCACGCTAACTGTCTCATCGGAGTTGCTTTAACGCGTTTACTGGAATGGTCCAGTCGTGAGAGAGTGCGCAGGCAAACCCAACTTCGAAATCGTTATCCAAATATGGGGCATTCCAAAGAAGAATGTGATAGAAACGGCTCTGAATGGAGACGAGTAGGGGATTTCCATTTTTAAGCCATTTAAATGCACCGTGTATCACAAACAACTTCGCTGTGCACATCGAACTGGCTAAACGAAGAAAGCTTTGGACGCAGCCCCGGGCACAGCATGCAGAGCCGATATCGTCGTCATCGCAAAGGACAAATAACCGATGAAAAAATATTGGTTAGGAAAGAAAAGGGTGGTCTGCAGTCAGCCATCAGAGACGATGCGTTCTTCGTTCCATCACGCAAACGGAATGGCAACAGTCCGTCTCACACCGTACGCAGCGGGTGGCGCCACAAATGTCATAGTCTGAGAACGCATTCATAGCCGCCACATGGCCAGCACCTTCGGGTCAGTGGTCAGGAAATCCGGACAGATCGTACGTGAAATGTGGGCGCCAAAACCCTCAAAAATTACTCAACATAATGGTCGTTATGTTGAATTTCGCATTTTTGGGCCCTCCAGCATCCTTTTCTGGGTTCCTGGTAGCTCAACCGCCTGGCTATCCGTTTGTCTATAAACGTTGCCTTCAACCGCCACCTGTGCCGTGCGTCTCCGAGCACCGCCACGAGGCTTTACCCTTGGCCTTCACGCCTGCGCCGTTTGCGACGGCTTGCCTCAGTGCTTTTCCTTTCCGCTACACCCGTAGATGCTCAAAATCGCGCAAGAAAACCGCCTCTCGGAGACCGCTTTTTTATTGAAAGAAGCCGATCAGTACCACTTGCACTGGTTTACCCCTGCCGCAGAAATTGACCTCTGTGGCCATGCCACCTTGGGGAGCGCCTATGTTTAGTCTTCAGGCCTCCGAACGTAGCGGAGAGCTCTATTGCGAAGACCGCGGAGCACGGGTAACGCTCAAAGGAAAGGTTGCGCTCTTTAGTGAAGGCACGATTCATGTGCCTCAGAGTTAAGCCACCCACCTAACACAAAGCGCCGCGGTTTCCCGTGGCGCTTTGGCTATCGTAGGCAAAAACCCTGCCATTAACGAATTTTCTTCAGGATGTAGTCGTTTTCCAACTCCCCGGTAATGCTCTTACCGTCCGCATCCAAAAAGCGCAACTGCCCTTTTTCGGCACGCAACATGTAGGGGTGCGGATCCTTTTCATCGGTGAGAATCAAAATCCCGTTTTTGTAGTGCCACTTCCCTTTGTCATCAAACTTTTCGCTCTTCGCGCCTAAGTAGACTTCGGTTTTACTAAAGGTACCGTCTTCGTGTAAACGGTAGGTACTTTTAATCCCAGTGCAATCCGCACAAGGGATCAGGCCTGCGTAGGTGCCCGGCACGTCCTTTAACGAGGCCACGGCTTCTTTGCTGGAGCTCAACGCCGTTTTGGTTAACGAGTCCACATCACTTCCCCCATGTTGTGCCATGGGTGCACACCCTGAAACCAGTAAGACACCGCTCAAGGCGACCGAAACTAAGCCCATACGAGCGAAAGTGACCTGAAACATTGAATTCCCTTTATATCGTCAATTGGCAGATTCCTAATCCTCTCAGAGTTTTTGCGTTTTCGCAAGTCTGCTTAACGTTTTGTAGCGCCTTTTGCCTCGATTAACGGCTCATTACGCCTTGGCGCTAAGCCCCAAATAAGCTTTTCAGCTTAGAGTCGAACATGACCACCCTCCTCGCTAACGTTTTGACTGGCCCACGGGCCACTCCCCTAAGGACTTGACTATGTATCGCACGTTTCTCGCCTCGACATTCACACTCTTGGCTCTCGTGACCGTCACGCCGACGCTCTCGGCCAAGGTGCCGACCGAACCCAATGCCCAAATTCCCACGCCAGGCAAAGTCACCTTACTGGAAGTGAGTTCGTACTACTGCGTCCCGTGCCGAATCATGAAACCGCGCATGGCGAGTTTGAGTAAAACGTTTGACGATACGGGTAAAGCCAAGATTTTTGTGGTGGATGTGGAAGACGACCCTTCGCTCATTGACCGTTACGAGATCGATGTGACGCCAACCTTGTTGCTCTTTGATGCCTCGGGCAAGGTGATGATGAAAATGAAAGGGATGCGTGAGGAAAAGGATTTAGAGCGCCTGATCAAAGAGTTGCTCTAATGGCTAAGGCAAGGGGGCTCAGCATCGACTTGCGCCCCCTTTTCGTTTCCACCGCTAGCTCGGTCATTAAGTATGGGACAAACTCAATCCCATAAGCCCCGCAATCACCGCCATCAGGCTCACGATACGAACGATATCGGCCGACTCATGAAAGAGGAAAATCCCCACTAAGGCCGTCCCAACGCCCCCGATCCCCGTCCACATCAAGTAGGCCGTACCCATCGGCACCGTGCGCTGCCCAAGGTAGAGAAAAAGGACAGAGAGTACCATCGCGATGAGCGAAAACCCCATCCACAGGTAAAAACTCTGCGAATTGCCTTGCGTTTGTGCGTTACTGGCTAATTTCATCCCCATCGGCCAACCTAATTCAAACAGTCCCGCGAGCACTAAATAGAACCAAGCCATGTTAATTGAACCTCCTTTTTCGTCGAACGGTTTGTTCCCAAAAGTGTAAACTCTACCCCTAGGGGGAGAGTCAATTAAAAGAGGAACGCTCACCATGGATGAGGAAAGCAATCTACGCGGCCTACTACGCATCGGGGTCTTTTCCCAAGTCTCGGGTGTCAGCATCAAAGCCCTGCGTCTCTGGGATGAACTGGGCTTATTGAAACCCGTCATCGTCGACAGTGAGAGTGGCTACCGCTACTACCGCGCCTCACAGCTACATAACGTTGACCGACTCCTGATGGTGAAATCCTTAGGGATCCCCATGACGCGATTGAAAGCCTGGGCACAGGAGGAAGGTTGTGAGACCTTTGTGGAACTCACGGGCGAGCGCTACTTTGAGCGCGTGGGGGCGGAACTCGAAGCGCGACGGCGAACGTTGGAGCAAGCCGAACGCTACCTTGCCTCCCAGTGCACGCGTTATGCGTTTGAATGCACCCTCCTCGCTCAAGGCGAGGTCACGCGGGAGCATGCGGAGCGCACCTATTACGTTTTTCCTCTCAAAACGACCACCCTCTCGGACGGTATTGATGAGCGCTCCGTTCAGTCCGGTCTCTCGCAAATGCCCGAGCGTTGTGGACGCGATCGGATCGGTTCCGATTGGGGAATGCGGGTGACACGCACGCCCGAAGGCACCTTGGCGGTCGCCCTCTTTATGGAAGCGATGGCGGAGACCTCAAGCCACGCCTTGGCGTGCGTCACGCTTGGCCCAGGGCCCTCTCGCTCCGTGCTCATCGAAAGCAAGGACCCCATTTGGGCGTTGGTAGAACGCGAAGCGACGGAGTACCTCACGCGTGAGACCGCCGACCTATGGATACACTTGTGTTCCCAAACGCAAGGCGCGAAGGCCGATGTGAAGTGGGAGTTTGAGTATCGGGAAGCGCCCTAGACCGCTCACATCGTCCCGCTATTCCCCACGCCACAACGCCACCCGAGGGTGGCGTTGGCATGTCGTGGGTAGATCAACACGGTTAGTAGCGAAGTGATTCGTTACGGGCCCCTTGGCGTGCTTCGTATTCCAAGCGCGAGGGCACCCAGCGACGGCAGAAATTCATGAGCTGCTCCATATCGCGGGAAATGTACTTTTCGCGGTGGCGACAGAAACTTAACTGACGTTCGAATTTCTCCGGCAACTGCACCTTTTCTAAGCGTGGACCAAAGAACGGATCCGATAAGACCCGGCTCGTCATAAACGTGAGCCCCATGCCGTTCATCACCATCCCGATAATCGCTTCAAAACTATTGACCGTTGCCGTAATCTTCGGGCAATAGAGTTTCTGGGAGAGTTGCGCATCAAAGAAAATGCGGGTACTCGAACCCGGTTCACGCAACACCCACCGCTCTTTACTTAACTGCTCCCAGGTCGCAGTGCTTTCCGTTAAACGGTGCCCGCGGGGGGCTACGACCACCAGTTCGTCGGTCATCCAGGGCTCGGTGATCAAATCCAAGTCAAAGACGGGGCCTTCCACGAGCGCGATGTCGGCCGTGTAGTTTTGAAGGTGTTCGGCGACTTCCGCCGTATTGGCGACTTCCACTTCGGGGAGCCATCCGGCATTGGCATAAAAGTCACGGAATAAGTCCGCAATAAAGAAGGCGCCGATCGAGAGCGTCACATCCAAATGCAAACTCGCGTGTGAAGGGTGGTCAAAGAAATGCTCCGCATCTTCAGCGCGTCGCACCAATTCATCCGCGGTGCTCTTAAAGGCGCGGCCTTCGGAACTTAAAATCGCACGCCCTTTGCTACGTTCAAACAAATTCACGCCTAGGCGCGACTCTAAGTCGCCAATCGATTGGCTCACGGCGGATTTGGTAATCCCTAATTCGTTCGCCGCTTCGCTGATACTGCTCGTTTTCGCAATGGCTAAAAACACTTGCACATGTCGTAGGGTCATATTCGGCATGCTTATTGTCCTCCCCTCTATCTCCTGGGATAAGTGCAAAACGATTGGCCAGCTTGCCGATTGCATGCCCTGCACACGTCATGCAGGGCGGGACTCCATGTGAGTCCCTGACACTCACGCCTTAGGGGCGTAATTCTTTGCAAAATGGATTGTTTTGCGATTGTTTTTATGATGAAAATTGATTTAATAAAATTAAACAAACCATTTGATTGGTTCACAAATTTTAAACTAATAAATCCATCAAACTCTATTAGTATTTGCACTAATTGTGAACGTGAAGTTTACCCCAAGTGAACAATAACGTCCGATTGCTATAGGGTTAATACTAGGGATTCTGGCAAATTTTAGGTGTACACCGAGTACGAATAAGCGAAACGGCAAGGTAACCGTTTGGGGGCCTCACGTGCCACACATAAGACACGCCTCCCATTCCCCTACTCATGACCGACCGTCACGTCACCCGCTGCCTAACCGTTTTCCCTCGTTAACGGACACCAAGGCCTACAAAAAATCGCACGCAACCGAACGATACTAGCCTATAATTTCGGGCAAACTGAGACGGAGCTCACGCGGGAGGCACTCACGATATTCGCCCCCCATTGACGAGCTCCACAACCCTAAGGAATACAACATGCAAGACGACACGCTCGACGACAATATTCTTACGCTCGAAGTCGCCATTGAACGCGGTCTACTCGACGATCTGATTGAAGCCGCCCAACACCGTGGTCAGAGCATCAGTGAGTTCGTTGAAACCGTACTACGTCGTGAAGTCGAAATCGTACGTCACGAACCCGCCCACGAATGGAGCGACGACAAAGACAATTAAGTAGGTGACGATCATGACTCGAAAAGTTTTGTTGATGATTTTGGATGGCTGGGGCATCGGTAAAGGGGACACCGCGGACGTGGTGAGCCACGTCAACGATGGGGCCCTCGCTCGTTTTTCGCAGCGCTACCCGCATGCCACGTTACGCACCGACGGTGAACACGTGGGCTTACCCGATGGGCAGATGGGTAACAGTGAAGTCGGTCACATGAATATTGGCGCAGGTCGCGTCGTGTATCAGGATTTGGTGAAAATCAATCGTGCGATTCGCGACGGCAGCTTTGCGCGTAATCCTGGACTCGTCGATGCGTTTAACCGCGTCAAAGCCCAACGGTCGACATTGCATATCAGGGGACTCTTTTCGGACGGCGGCGTGCATAGCCACTTGGATCATATCCTCGCCATTTGCCGTGAAGCCCATCGTGCAGGACTCCCGAACGTCGCCGTGCACGCCTTTATGGACGGCCGCGACACGGACCCCAAAAGTGGTGAAGGCTTTTTAGCCCAGTTTGCGCAAACCAAAGCCGCTGAAGGCTGGAGTGCCGAATTGGTGACGT
>CAJJMF010000121.1 GCA_905192805.1 uncultured Sutterella sp.
CGCAACTCAAAGAGTTTAAGCACTACCGGCTCAGCGACTGGAAAGATGCTGGACTTCTTGGTGTCGTGGGCAATATTTTCTACTATTGGCTACTGTCGGAAGCCGTGCAACGGGCTGGGGCCCCTATTACTGGAGCCTTTACGGCGATGATTCCTGTGCTCTGTGCGGTGATTGGAAATTGGCAAGCCAAGCGTAATCATACGGAAGTGCCTTGGGGTGCTTTAACGTTGCCACTCATGCTGATTATTGTCGGGATGGTCTGCTTAAACTGGACAGAATTCGTGTATTTGGTGGGTTCAGGCCGCGTAACGGGATGGGAATTCTGGAGTGGCGTGGTCTTTGCCATTGGTGCTCTTTTTGTATGGACTTGGTATCCGCTCAAAAATTCGGCTTGGATTTTGGCTCATCCAGAACGCAGTGTACGCGCTTGGTCGACCGCGCAAGGTTTAACCCTGTTTCCTGCCTCTTTGATACTGCTTGCGTTTTTTATGACCACCAATACCAACCCCGAGGGAGTCTTAGGCCCGCGACCTGAGGTCTTTATCGCGATTTGCTTAACGCTGGGGTTTGTGTGCTCATGGGTGGGGATTGTCTTTTGGAACTTAATGAGTCAGCGTTTACCTCCTGCGTTAGGGGGACAAATGATCATCTTTGAGACCATTTTTGCGGTGGTCTACGCTCATATGTGGCGTGCCCAATGGCCCTCGAGCTTAATGCTCATTGGCATGGCCTTTTTGCTGGGAGGGATTACGCTCGCCTTGCGGGTATTCCATCGCGCTCGTTTACAACGAACGCGCGCTCAAGCTCAGCAGAGTGCTTCACTTAGCTAACGCGTTTCTCAAGCCAATGGTGAAAAGAGGGGGGTCGAGTGGCTCCCTCTTTTTATGTTCTGAAACGCCATCGAATTCCACTTTGAAAGACTAGTCGTCGTGATCGCTTCACGGCTAGAATACTCTCACGTACAACAAAATTTCATCTGACTAACCGCGCGACGGGGCCGACTCAAGAGGTGCTTGGAGTGGATGGGCGGCCCGTTCCCGTGTTGTTAGGTTACCGATACTATGGAAAATATTCTGATTAACTGTACCCCCAACGAAACACGTGTGGCAATTGTGGTTGATGGGGTACTTCAAGACCTTTTTATTGAGCGAGAACGGGCTCGTGGCCTTGTAGGAAATGTGTATTGGGGCAAGGTCGTTCGTGTGCTTCCAGGGATGCAAAGTGCGTTTGTCGATGTTGGTCTTGAACGCACAGCCTTTTTGCATGTATCGGATATGCCCGAAGCCGAAAAAGAGGATGGGACGAAACTGCCGATCGAAAACATTTTGCACGAAGGGCAGTCCGTTATGGTGCAGGTCTCGAAAGACCCGATTGGCACCAAAGGGGCCCGCCTCACGACCGTGATCTCCTTGGCGGGGCGTAAGCTCGTGTATTTGCCAGGTGACCCCCATATAGGAGTGTCACAACGCATTGAGGATGAAGCGCAACGTGAAGCGTTGCGCACGATGATGGAAGCCCTTCGTCCTGAGACCGAAAAAGGGGGCTATATCATCCGTACCAGTGCCGAAGAAGGGGCCACAGAGCAGGAGTTTAAAGACGACATGGTGTACTTGGGGCGTCTCTGGGCCAATATTAAAGACCGTGCCCAGCACTCTTCAGCGCCCGCGTTACTCTATCAAGATCTCTATCTAAAGCAACGCGTTTTGCGTGATATGGTCCATCAAAATACCGAATCGGTAGAAATCGACTCTCCTGAGGACTATACCCTTTTGAGTGAGTTTGCCACCCGATTTGTGCCCGTAGCGAAGGACCGTTTACGTCTTTATACGGGGGAACGCCCTCTCTTTGAATTTAGCGGGATTGAAACCGAAATTGCCAATGCGCTCAAACGCCGTGTGGATTTACAAAGCGGTGGCTACTTGGTGTTTGATCAGACCGAAGCCATGACGACGATTGATGTGAACACGGGGGGGTACGTCGGTAAACGTGATTTTAGTGACACGGTCTTTAAAACCAATCTCGAAGCGGCTCAAACGATTGCGCGACAACTGCGATTGCGTAATCTCGGGGGCATCATCATTGTGGATTTCATCGATATGACCTGCGATGAACACCGTGAAGCCGTGCTCAACGAATTGCGTCGTGCGATTTCGACTGACCGCACGCGAATGACGGTGAGTAACTTTACTGAGCTTGGACTGGTGGAAATGACCCGTAAGCGGACACGCGAATCCCTAGCGCATGTGCTCTGTGAGCCCTGCCCTTTATGTGAAGGGCGTGGGGAAATTCGCACTGCTCGTACGATTAGCTACGAAATTATGCGCGAAATTGTCCGTCTCAGCAAACAGTACACGGAGGCAAAAGAGTTTCGTATTTTGGCCCACCGTTGCGTCATTGATATGTTGCTTGAAGAAGAGCAGCAAGCCTTAGAACTACTGCAAACCGCGGTGGAAAAACCCATCCTCCTAGAGCCTGAGCCTGGGTACACCCAAGAACAATACGATGTGATTTTGGCTTAAGTCGCGTCCTCACAACGAAAAGGAAACTGGAATGGCAAATAAAGAACCGACGTTTTATTGGTATGACTATGAAACGTTTGGATTGGATCCTGCACGAGATCGACCAGTGCAATTCGCTGGGGTGCGTACTACACTAGATTTTCAAAAAGTAGGAAAAGAAAGTAATATTTTGTGCCGCCCCAGTACCGACTACTTACCCTCTCCCGAGGCGATATGGATTACTAGGATTACGCCTCAAGAGGCCGTGGAGAAGGGGGTATCGGAGATCGAGTTTGCTGAGCAAATTTGGCACGAATTTAATCAAAGCAATACAACCGTCCTCGGCTACAACACGAGTGGCTTTGACGACGATGTCTCTCGATTTTTGTTTTGGCGGAATTTTTTAGATCCCTATAGTTATCAATGGAAAAATGGTTGCTCACGCTGGGATATTTACCCTGTTGTGCTGGCCCTTTGGGCATTACGCCCTCAAGCGCTCACTTGGCCCACCTGGGAGAGTCTGGTGAGTCCTAAATTATCCGTTGAGGAACAGGAGCGCCGACGTCAGAAAGGCAAAGCCATTTGCTTTAAGTTGGAGTATTTGACTCAGGCGAATCAGATTGTGCATGAGCATGCTCACGATGCACTGTCAGATGTGTATGGGACGATGGCATTAGCTCAACTGATTTCACAGCGTGCGACAAAGTTCTGGGATTGGGCTTACAAAAACCGCACTAAAGATAAGGTTCAGGAAGCGCTACAGGCTGGACCCGTTCTTTGGGTTAACTCCAAATTTGGCCAAACCCGTGGGTTCATGAAGATCGTCAACATCATTGGCTTTAATCCTGGAAAACGCAACGAGGCGTTTGTGTGGGATTGTGCAGAAGATCCAACGAGTGCTGAATTCAATTTATTGTCCCTTACGCGAGAAGACTGGGATGCGCGCCTCTTTCCCACCAAAGAGCAGTATGAGGCATTGAAGGCCAAGGGTGTGCGACCTTTACCGGTCTATCGCTTATCTATTAATACATCGCCTTTTGTCTGCGGGGATCTCCGTGTGCTCACCGAAGAGCGAGCCAAACAGTTTGGTATTGATAAAGCAAAGGCAGAAGAAAACGCCACCAAACTGTTGACAATGTTAGACGCTCTTCAGGGTGTGCTCAGTTCGCATGCGGAACGCCATCCCTACGAAGGTCCAAAAGAGCCAGACTATGCGCTATACAGTGCTGACTTCCCCAGCGCTGACGATGCAGAACGTATGAAACAAGTGCGAAGCGCTGACGAAGGGGCTTTTGAAGAAGTCGGTGAGGCGCCTCTTGTCAAGTTTGATTCCCCCTTGTTGAATGAACTATTGATCCGGTTTCGGGCTCGTAATTGGCCCCAAACGCTCAGCGCTGAACAGCAAGCAGCCTGGGATGTACATCGTTATCAACTGCTCATGGGGCAGTTGGATCCCAAGACCCGAACGCTCACGCAATTTGCCAAGGAACTTGAAGCCTTGGAAGCGTATGCTGAAGCCTTAGAAGAGCAGGGGTGCCTGACAGATGAGCAAGTGGATTTAATTGGGCAAATGCGCGACTGGGGTGACTATATCGAAGGCGAGTTACGAGAAATTGAATACGCGTTGGCTGAGGGCAACTCAACTGATGATTAATCTACGTTGGAGGTACTTATGACTCAGACGAAATTAACCAAAGTTGCCTTTATTGGGCTCGGAAATATGGGGTTCCCGATGGCAGGTCACTTACAGGAGGCAGGTTACGATGTGACCGTGTATAACCGTACCCCCAGTAAAGCTGACGCTTGGGCAAAACAATACGGTGGCAAGTCGGCCTTAACCCCACGCGAAGCGGCTCAAGACGCGGAATTCGTCATGATGTGTGTGGGTAACGACAACGATGTGCGTAGCGTAGTCTATGGTGAGGATGGGGTTTTGGCAGGGATTGCTAAAGATGGCGTGCTGATTGACCATACGACCACCAGTGCGATTTTGGCTGAGGAGCTCTACGCCAAAGCAAAAGAAGCAGGCGTGAACTTTATGGACGCCCCTGTGTCGGGAGGCCAAAGCGGAGCGCAGAAAGGGGTATTGACGGTATTTGTGGGCGGAGAGCCGGACGTCTATGAACGTGCTTTACCCCTCTTAAAGACCTACGGACAGTTAGTCACACTGTTTGGCCCTGCAGGTACGGCACAGCGTGTCAAGATGGTCAATCAGATTTGTGTCGCTGGGGCAGTGCAAGCACTCTCTGAAGCCATTGCCTTTGGGATTAATGCGGGGCTTCCGATGGAAAGCGTGATGCACGCCGTGAGTTTAGGGGCAGGTGGGTCGTGGCAAATGCAAAACCGCTCGGGCACGATGATTGAAAATCGCTACGACTTTGGCTTTGCCTTGGATTGGATGCGCAAAGACTTGGGGATTGCCCTTGCCGAAGCGCGTCTCAATGGCTCAGCTTTACCGATGACCGCCTTAATTGATCAGTTTTATGCGGAGCTCCAAGCTAAGGGCTGTGGTCGTTGGGATACCTCGGCTCTCGTTTATCGTCTGCCTCGCAAAGACATTAAGGAAAAAAGTTAACATCGATGATCAGTGCTAAGAGCACACTTCACTTTGTGTGCTCTATAGACTCTGATAGAATGGATAGTAAACTTTTACGCAAAGGGGACTAGGGGTACCTAGTCCCTCTCAATTATCGTGAGATAAATGCAAATTTATCTCTGACGTCAATTCAGATTTGGATAACACAGATGAGTTCTGAAGCGGTTAAGCCTGCTACTTCTCAGGTGACGAATTTTATTCGCAATATCATTGAAGACGACTTGGCTCGTGGAGCCAATTTGCCTCGACTCTGGTGCGGTCACCCCGCGCCGTATAGTGAGCAAGCCGACAAAGGTGTGCCCGATACGGCAAAGATTCGTACGCGTTTCCCGCCAGAACCCAATGGCTATCTCCATATCGGACATGCTAAGAGCATTTGCTTGAATTTTGGTTTGGCCCGGGATTACGGTGGCGCTTGCCACATGCGTTTTGACGATACAAACCCTGAAAAAGAAGATCAGGAGTACGTGGACGGTATCAAAGATAGCGTGCGCTGGTTAGGGTTTGATTGGCAGTATGGCAAGGAAAATAATCTCTACTTCGCCAGCTCGTACTTTGATTACATGTACGCTTTTGCCGAACACCTGATTCGCACTGGTTATGCCTATGTGGATGAGCAAACTTCGGAAGAAATGCAAGCAACCCGTGGGACGTTGCGTGAACCGGGAACGAACTCTCCCTACCGTGACCGCCCCGCGGAAGAAAGTTTGCGTCTTTTCCATGAAATGCGCGATGGCAAGCATGAAGCAGGCTCTATGGTGGTTCGTGCCAAGATTGACATGGCAAGTCCGAACATGAACTTGCGTGACCCTGCCATTTATCGTATCCGCTTTGCCGAACACCATGCGACGGGGAACCGTTGGTGCGTCTATCCGATGTACACGTTTGCCCATCCTATCGAAGATACGCTCGAAAATATTACCCACTCGATTTGTACGCTCGAATTTGAAGATCAGCGTGCATTCTACGATTGGGCATTGGAACGTATTATTCCCGTGTTACGCACTCCGCAGTACGAAGAAGCTTTGACGATTTTGCGTCAGATGGCAGCGGGTGAAGACGACCGTGCGCTTGGGTTTATTGAGCGCGTGCTGGCTGTGCCTCACAAACTTGGTAATAGCTTACCCGAGGAACGTGCGAAGGCCCTCTTGAGTCGTTGGGCGGATCAGGTGCCACAGCGCTTTGACGAAAGCGTTGAGGAATTCTTTGCGCTCGTATTGGAATTCCCTGAAAACTTTACGCCGATCATGCAGGCAGGTTTAGAAGTGGTTCGCCCGAACTTCTTCTTACTCTCTCACCAGTATGAGTTCAACCGCTTGAACCTTACGTACGTGGTCGTTTCCAAGCGTAAGTTGATCAAGTTGGTGCAAGATCACCATGTGGACGGATGGGATGATCCCCGTATGCCGACGATTGTTGGCTTGCGTCGTCGCGGTTTTACCCCGGAAAGCTTGCAGGTGTTCGCAGAACGTTGTGGGGTTTCGAAGGTCTCCGGTGGTTGGATTGACTACTCGGTTCTCGAACAGTGCCTGCGTGAGGACTTAGAAGCTCGCGCAGAACGTCGTGTGGCTGTGATGCGTCCTTTGAAGTTGATTATTGACAACTATCCCGAAGGGCAAAGCGAATTGCTGGAAGCGAATAACCACCCTCAGAATCCGGACATGGGGGTTCGCCAGATCACCTTCTCGAAAGAGTTGTGGATTGAAGAAGAGGATTTCGCCGAAGTCCCGCCCAAGGGCTATCGTCGTTTGACGATTCCTGCCGATGGATCCCAGGCCAATCCGGTGCGTTTGCGTTATGGCTATGTCGTGGTACCTACGTCGGTTGAAAAGGATGCTACGGGTAAAGTGATCGCTGTTCATGCCAACTATTTGCCTGAAACCAAGTCGGGTACCGAAGGAAGTATGAGCGTCAAAACGAAAGCGACCATTCATTGGTTGGACGCAAAGACGGCGGTTCCGGCAGAAATCCGAGTCTATGATCGCCTCTTCAATGTTCCCCATCCTGACGAAGGGGAAGGTGATTTCTTAGAGCGCCTCACGCCCAACTCGAAGCAAGTGTTAGCGTCGTATGTGGAACCCGCTGCGGCTCACGCAGCCCCCGATACGAAGTTCCAGTTTGAACGAAACGGCTATTTTGTAGCCGATCGTTTGGATCACACGGCTGATAAGCCGGTATTCAACTTGTCGGTTGGACTGCGCGATTCGTGGGGAAAGTAATCCCACTTTGCGGACACCGCAAAGGCTAATCCACTCCCCTAGTGGATGAACATAGCTCAATAAGGCTCGTCAAATGGCGAGCCTTATTTTTGGTGGGCATCCGAGGATTTCCGTTGCTTGTTCCTGTCTATGGCTCTACGTTCGTAACGAACGTGTTAACAACGAATCCTTTTGGACGTAAACGGACACAACTTTTAGAAACGTTCACGGATTTCGGTTAGTGGGGGGCGTAAGATTCCACCTAAGCCATTGATGAGTATGGTTTGTAAATGAAATTGACTGCAGTACAGTTAATTTCTAAATATATATTTATCATGGTGAAAATGAAGAACATCGCAGTATTCGCTATGTTCTCCTGTGGTTTATGAAGGGAAACCCAAGTGAATAATCCCCCTTCCTAAACGAACCCCATTACAGAAATTAAAGGCGTTATCATGAAAAACGTTCTCACTCTTTTAGCTGTTTCCCTCTTTGCTGCTACGGCCGCTCAGGCTGCTCCTAGCCTTGATGCTGCTGCCAATGCTGCTGAAGCTCAAGCGACTCAGGCAGTCGATCAGGTTAAGTCCGAAGCTAAGCAGGATGTAAAGAAAGAAGTCAAGCATGCGAAGAAAGTGGCTGCTCACAAAGCCGTGAAGCAGGCTGCTAAGGCTAAGAAAGCTACGATGTAATTCCGGGGTGGAATTACCCACTTACGATTCGATCAACTTGATCTATTGTCAGAGCAACGCGACTTTGACAGTTTAAAGACCGGTGTGGCAGTTGTGTAATAACCTGCCAAAAA
>CAJJMF010000122.1 GCA_905192805.1 uncultured Sutterella sp.
GACAGAGAAAAATTGGGCGCATGAGGGCCCTGTGGAGGATGCTTTCATCATTTTCGACCTTCACAAAAATGACTCCGCAGTGCTTTGAGTTGGGTGTAGGTCAGAAAGCTTCTCAACAACGACTTTGAGTGGGGTTGTTGTTTGCGTAAGCCATCAATGTAATAAGTAAGTAAGTCAGTAAGGTCCGAACCTAGGAAAGGAACGAGATCTTAATAAGTCAGTCCGTAGTCAAAGAATAACTACGAAACTCATGATACACGCAAATAACTTCTACTGTCCACTCTAGCAATGCTAGTAATATTTGATGTGTAGTATACTACGCATTAATAACATTGAAATTATAGGAATGACTCCCGAGATTATCGTAAATAGGGATGATCGCCCCACCTCCAATCATTTCACCATGAGGATCATACATTTAGTGCAGGTATCATGATCTTTATATCTGGCTACTCTCCTAGGGCAAAGAGAATCCTAATCTAAGCGATTAAATCTCCTTCCTAGGGTTTTGAACGAAATTTCCTCCCCAAAGTTGTCCAAAAACCCCTCCCCATTCGCCCCCTTTCAGGCCTCAAGAAAAAGGAAAACCCCTAACCGCTTTGGATCCAGTCCAAGCTGATTAGGGGTTGCGAATGAGCTTAAACGCTCTGTCTTTTCACTTAATGATTGGATTGAGCAGCACGACTCTCAGCCATCTTTTTCATTTTGGCTTTCGCCCAGAAGTGACCTATCACAATGACGAGCAAGGCACCCACGACGGAAGCGGGGTAATGCCAAACAAAGCTCGCTTCGGGCCAACGCTGTGCAATAAATCCATCCGAAACGGCCATCCCGCCAGCAATCCAACCTAAGAGGCCAGCGCCGAAATAAATGATGACTGGGAAACGGTCAATCAGTCGCAACACCACTTGAGAGCCAAAGACGATAAACGGCACTGACACCAACAGGCCAAAGATCACCAACATATTCTGGTGAGCTTCGTGAGCTTGTTGCGCTGCCCCAGCGATCGCGATCACGTTGTCAAAGCTCATGACTAAGTCCGCCACAATGATCGTTTTAATCGCACCGAGTAAGCGTTGCGAGCCTTCAATCTGGTCATGTCCCGAATCTTCAGGCAATAAGAGTTTTGCCCCAATCCAGAGCAATAGCAACCCGCCAGCGATTTTGAGCATCGGTAAGTCGAGCAACATGACTGCGAATACAATCAACACGACGCGAAGGGCAATTGCCCCTGCCGTACCCCAAATAATCCCTTTGGTGCGCTGCTGTGGCGGCAAGTTACGACAAGCCATGGCGATAACCACAGCGTTATCCCCGCCCAGCAAAATATCAATCATGATAATTTGACCAACTGCCGCCCAATGAAGGTTGCTAAAAAGGTCAATGAGATATTCCACGATATGCTCCAGAGAAGTGGTAATGAGAATCTGTGATTGTAGCAAAACCGACTGAATGAGGGGAATTTTTCCGCCTCTCACGCACCGCTTTTGCAAATTTTTCACAAGCCATTTAGCAGACGCTAGTCCTCATCTTCAGGTAATTCAACCCGCCCTCGAATCACTTGCTGGATACTGCTCATGGAAAAGCCACGATACTGCAAATAACGAATCTGCTTATCCCGCTCTTTCGGGGTGCTGGGCAACTCATCAAAGCGCCGTAACCAAACACGATAAGCGCGAATGTCTTCGGACTCCAGTTCCTCGTCAAACGCATTTTGAATCGCCTCGTCACTCACCCCTTGTTGCCTTAACTCGGAACGCAATCGGAAATTCCCCAGTGTGCGACCTTTTTGTCTCACTTTTGATCGGGCAAATCGCTCTTCGGATAAGTAACCTAATTTTTCGAGCTGCATCATGAGCTCATCGACCATCTCTATCGTCTCACCGTCATCAAGGCCATCAATCAGTTTGCGGCGTAACTCTTTTTTGGCGTACTCGCGACGACTAAGGTAGCCCACAGCACGAGCAAATAAACTTGGTTTTTCGACAGACTTTTTGGCCTTCGTTTTCTTTCCAAAGCGGACGCGTTCGTAGCCGTCCCCTTCATCCACCACTCGGTCTTCATTTTTCTCGTTTTGCAGACGAGCTTTGCGGCGGGTGGTCGCTCTCGAACGAGGTGTTACGACGTCTTCGACAGAATCAAGCCCCAAATCGAGCGTCGGATTCGAGGCTGTGTGTTCAGGCTCAACCGCCTTGGTGGTTTGTCGTTTGACTTTGGCCGGACGTGACGTGTCAACCGGAAGACTATCCTCGAAAAGTAACACCTCCTGATCAATACGAAATGCGGGTAGTGTGCCCTCAGTCTTTTCGGGCTGCTTCCACCCCGAAAGCCTTTTTTTGCCCCCACGTGGCAAGACTCCCTGCGCTGAACGTTCATGAGGCTCACGACCAACTACTGCCTGATCCGTCTGCGCTAAGCGTTGAACACTACTTTGCTCAGACTCATCGTGACTCGAGAAGATCCTGGGCGCTTGATCCAACTGGCTTAAATGAAAATCCACCTCATAGAGTTCTTCGGGTTCAGGAAGGGCTGAGTGAGTACTCACTTTCTCCGTAGACTCATCTTCCTCTCCCCATACAAACACGATCCCGCGCTCTTCACTGTCTTTGCGTTTGTTTGCCATCTCGTCAGGTCCAAAAAGAAAGGGCACCCCCGGGATGCCCTTTCTCGTTCCGATTATTCGTCGTCAAAGTTGATATCTTCGGGCGGCATATCATCGTCGTCCTTCACCACCTCAGCTTCAACATCACTGAGAGCAGCCGAACGCTTCACTGCCTTCATCTCACGAATCTTGGTTTCCAACGCCTTGGCCACGTCTTCGTTTTCCGCTAAGAAGTCACGCAGTTTTTCTTTACCCTGTAAGCGATGGCCATCAAAGGTGAACCACGCCCCGGATTTTTCAACCACATCGAGCTCCGTACCAATGTCGATCAATTCACCCAAGCGAGAGATCCCTTCCCCGTAGAGAATATCGAACGTTGCGCTCTTGAAGGGAGGCGCCACTTTGTTCTTCACCACCTTCACACGGGTTTCGTTACCCAGCACTTCGTCGCCCTTCTTGATCGCCCCAACACGGCGAATATCCAAACGGACCGAGCTGTAGAACTTCAAGGCGTTACCGCCCGCCGTCGTTTCCGGGTTGCCGTAACCACCGATCTTCATACGGATCTGGTTAATAAAGATCACCATCGACTTCGTGCGCAACACCGAGCCAGCCAACTTACGTAAGGCCTGCGACATCAAGCGCGCCTGTAAGCCCGGTAACGATTCCCCCATGTCGCCTTCGATTTCGCTCTTAGGCGTCAAAGCAGCGACCGAGTCGATCACGACCAAGTCAATCGAGCCAGAACGCACCAGCGTATCCGTAATTTCGAGAGCTTCTTCCCCTGTGTTCGGCTGCGATAGGAACAAATCCTTCATCTGCACGCCCAACTTCTGAGCGTATTGCACGTCGAGGGCATGCTCTGCGTCGATGAACGCGCAGTTGCCACCCAACTTTTGCATTTCCGCGATGACGTGCAACGTTAACGTGGTCTTACCCGAGGATTCCGGCCCGTAAATTTCAATAATACGGCCGCGGGGCAAACCACCCACTCCAAGCGCAAGGTCCAAACCTAATGACCCAGTCGAAACCGTTTCAATCGGCTCAGGTTCCGCCTGATCATCCATGCGCATAATAGCGCCTTTGCCGAACTGCTTTTCAATGCTAGCAAGCGCCTTTTTCAGGGCCTCTGCACGTTCTTCGCCTTCCACGCGTTCAGCGCGTTTGGGTTGAGAATTTTTCGATGCCATAATTCTTACTCCTAAAACAATCTCAGCAGCTCTCACAAACGACAAGTGCATCGATGATAAATAAAAGATCAATTAGCGATATAAATCCAGCTGTTTTCTCCAATGTAACTATTTACATTAAGAGAACTACTTTTCTTGTTTCGCTGTCGATATGAGTATGATGCCTGATTTTCCTTCGGATAGCTAGTGCTAATTTGTTAACGTTTACCCTAACTAAAGATAAATTTTTTCCGTTAAATGGAAATTTAAGCTGTTAAGTGATCCACAAGATCGCCACCATCCCTAATTTGCGTGATTTAACTCCCCTTATCCTTCGGAGTCTTGACTTTTTCGCGAAAGTCGGGCAAAATTCCATCCCTTAGAAGCGAATACGCAGGGTCGTTAGCTCAGTTGGTAGAGCAGCGGACTTTTAATCCGTTGGTCGTGAGTTCGAGTCTCGCACGACCCACCATTTCGCTCTCGAATTAATCTCGCTTAGAGAATGGGAACGTAGCTCAGCTGGTAGAGCAGCGGACTCTTAATCCGTCGGTCTAGGGTTCGAATCCCTACGTTCCCACCATCTCCTAGCACGATTAACTTCTGCATTGAATATTTGGCTGGGAGCGTAGCTCAGTTGGTAGAGCAGCGGACTCTTAATCCGTCGGTCTAGGGTTCGAATCCCTACGCTCCCACCACTTCCGTTCAATGTTTCCTCTTTGGAATGGGAACGTAGCTCAGCTGGTAGAGCAGCGGACTCTTAATCCGTCGGTCTAGGGTTCGAATCCCTACGTTCCCACCATCTCTTCAGCCTCTCACACCAATCCCCTCGACAACGTCCTCTATGCCACAGTTATCTGGTGGTTGACCTTCGTTTTTACGACGACAAGTCTTGTCAAATCTCCTTAGCTGCTCGGTAATACCTCAAACTTCACGAGTGTTTCTCACACGAGTTCACACGAGCCTATGTACACTGTAGCCTTACCAGTTCCCTTTCTATTTCTTCAGTCTGCCGACATATAACAACAATGATCAAATTAGAGAACATAACTCAGACCTATACGACACCTGAGGGGCGAGAATTTAAAGCCCTCGATAATGTGTCTTTAGAAATCAAGCCAGGTGAAATTTTTGGCATTATTGGGCGTTCCGGCGCAGGGAAGAGCACCCTCGTTCGCTGTATCAACCTCCTCAACCGTCCCACGGAAGGTCGAGTGATTGTTGATGGCAAGAACCTCATGGAGTTAAATGACACCGAGTTGCGTGAAACGCGTCGCTCGATCGGCATGATCTTCCAGCACTTCAATCTCTTGAGTTCTCGCACTGTTTATGACAATGTAGCGCTTCCACTTGAATTGGTTGGAACCCCAGCGGCTGAAATCAAAGCCAAAATTGAGCCTCTACTTCGTTTAGTGGGGCTCTCTGAGCACGCACACAAATATCCCTCGCAACTTTCGGGGGGTCAAAAGCAACGTGTTGGGATTGCACGAGCCTTAACCAACGACCCTAAAGTGCTACTTTCCGACGAAGCGACCTCGGCGCTCGACCCGGAAACCACCACAGCCACGCTCGAGCTCTTAAAGCGAATTAATGCGGAATTAGGGCTGACGGTCGTCATGATTACCCATGAAATGCAAGTGGTCAAACAGATTTGTGACCGTGTCGTCGTTATGAATTACGGGAAAATCGTTGAGGCTGGGGATGTGGCCGATATCTTCTTGGCTCCCCAACACGAGACCACTAAGGCCTTAATTGGGAATGTGATGGCCCGCGATATGCCGAACTCCGTACTCGAGAGTTTGCGCACTGCACGCGCCAAACATCCGGACCCTGATTACGTTCACTTAGTGCGTCTTGCCTTCAGTGGTAACCGTGTAACGCAACCGACGATTTCCGAATGCTCGCGTCGTTTCAATATTGACTTCAATATCTTGCGAGGCTCCGTGGATGATATCCATGGGCAAATGCTGGGAACATTAACCATCATGATTGAATGTGATCCCAAAGTTTATGCAGAAGCCGTTTCATTTATCCGCGCTCAAGGCGTTGTCGTTGAGGAGTTAAACGATGTCAAGTAATTTAATCCAGATGATTTTTGACTCCACACTAGAAACGCTTTTAATGGTGTTGGTGTCAGGCGGGATCGGGGCAATTTTTGGGATTCCGTTAGGGATTGCACTCTTTGTGACGGACAAAAAATCCTTTTTACCCATGCCTGCCTTCAATACGGTCCTAGGAACCCTGATTAACGCTTTGCGTTCAATTCCGTTCATCATCTTATTGGTGGCCATCATTCCCTTTACACGTCTCGTGGTGGGCTCCTCGATTGGGACGGCAGCAGCCATTGTCCCGCTTACCTTGGCGGTGGCTCCCTTCATTGCCCGTATCGTGGAAACCAGTCTGCGTGAAGTCGATAAGGGCTTAGTCGAAGCCGCCCAAGCCATGGGGGCTACGAACCTTCAGATCATCACGAAGGTGCTTTTGCCGGAAGCCCTGCCAGGGATTGTGGCCGGTCTGACCATCTCGATCATTAGTTTGATCGGTTACTCGGCCATGGCGGGTGCAGTGGGCGGTGGCGGTCTCGGTGACTTAGGGATTCGTTACGGCTATCAACGCTTCATGCCCGAAGTCATGTGGACGGTGGTCTTAGTGTTGATCTTCTTGGTGCAAGGGGTTCAGTCCCTGGGTGACTGGTTCGTTCGCCGTCTCTCGCACAAGTAATCCGTCGACCGAGTCAAAGACCTGAGGGGCCGTGGGGAATGTTCCCTACGGCCTTACGTTTTCGAGTCTATCCAGACATGCCCGAAACGCTTTTTGTTAAAATGACTCGATCGAGTGGGGCGCTACGACCCTGCTCGTTTGTTCGACTTTTTTGACCACAGCCTAAAATGCAAGAACCTCATTCGCACGACCCGCTCGATACACCCTCCCCCATGTTGGTTTATTCAGCGAAGAAATTCAATTCACTGATTACTTACGTGCAGGCATTCACCCTTTTTGCGATTGCCGTTGCCACGATTGTGGGGATTTCTTCGTCGGTCCTCGATATGATCGACAACCGCATGGCCAGTCTCGGGGACTTGCTGTTGCTTTTCTTGTATATCGAAATCCTGTCGATGATTAAAGGTTCGGCCCTCGGTACGCGTGAAATTCCAATTCGTACACCGGTTGCCCTTGCCATTGTGGCCATTGCTCGATTCTTCGTGGTCGACGTCGAACACATGACGCCAAATTTTATGCTGATGACCGCCGGGTCCATCCTAATTCTGGTTATTGCACTTTATGTGCTCAGTAAAGTGATTCACCGAGATTTTTAATCACGGTTTTTGGGGATGGTACGATCGATTGCCCCCAATCCCCAGAAAACGTGATAGAATTCACCTCACTTGCGGGTGTAGCTCAATGGTAGAGCCGTAGCTTCCCAAGCTAAAGACGAGGGTTCGATTCCCTTCACCCGCTCCAGAATTTCTTAACCCGCTGCGTTCACTCCAGCGGGTTAATTTTTTGACTTTTCCCTAGCACTATGCCCAATCGAGAAGATAAGCCTGAGCTCACCGCCGAAGAGTTAGAAGCGCTGAAAAAGCGCCATATTCGCTCCTTCGTTAAACGCCGTGGGCACATTTCTGCCGCACAACAACGTGCCTTAGAAAACGCCTTACCCAAGTACAAGGTTGAGTATGCGCCTCAACTCTGGAATCCCGTCGCCATTTTTGGCCGTGAAGCCCCGCTCGTTCTGGAGATCGGTTGCGGGATGGGTGAAACGACTGCGGCGATTGCCGAGGCTTGCCCTCAGGTGAATTTCATCGGGTGTGAAGTCTTTGAAGCCGGCGTGGGCGCCCTCTCCAAATTGCTCGATGAGAAGAATCTCACCAATGTGCGCATCATCCAGCATGACGCGGTCGAAATTGTCCGTGACATGATTCCCGATGCTAGCCTGGACGGCGTGCATATCTACTTCCCGGACCCGTGGCGTAAAGCGCGTCACCATAAGCGCCGCTTGGTGGCTCAACCCTTTATTGAACTCTTAAGCCAGAAGATTAAAGTGGGGGGTTACTTACATTGCGCCACCGACTGGGAAAATTACGCCTTACAGATGATGGAAGTGCTCTCCGGCGAACCCGCCTTACGCAACCTTCACGGTGAAGGTGAGTGGAGCCCTGTGATGGGGAATCCGCTCTGCGAACGACCGCGAACCAAGTTCCAAGCCCGCGGGGAACGCTTGGGTTATGGGATCTGGGATCTCGTCTTTATTCGCCAATAACACTCAAAAAAGCCTTGCGTCAAGCGAGGCTTTTCGTTAGAACTA
>CAJJMF010000123.1 GCA_905192805.1 uncultured Sutterella sp.
ACATCCAGATGACTGTGAAGTTGATCAGCCCGATCGCTATGGAACAGGGTCTCCGCTTCGCTATCCGTGAAGGTGGTCACACTGTCGGCGCCGGCGTGGTGGCTTCCATCATCGAATAATTTTGCGAAAAGCTTGGCGTTATGATATGATTCGCCAAGCCAAATAGGGGTATAGCTCAATTGGCAGAGCAACGGTTTCCAAAACCGTAGGTTGAGGGTTCGATTCCTTCTGCCCCTGCCAAAATATTCAAAGCCAAGTTGCAACCGTGTTGCAGCTTGGCTTTTTAGTATGACTGATGTTCAGAGGGGGAGAGAAAGTTGCTCCTTTTTTTACGCAACCTCTTCGGATCTGGTTAAAATAATCAGTCTTTTGTTTGGTAGAAGTGCGTCCATAGTTATTGAATGGACGCCCACCTCTGGATCAGTTATGAATAACCAAAACGTTGAAACTGTTACGAGCAAGTCTGACGTCGTCTTAGTCAGCTTGGCGGTTTTGGCTGCGCTTGCTGGCGTGGTTGCGTTTGCTTTGTTGTCTGAGCAGCCTTTAGGCGTGCGATTAGGCGCGATGGTCGCTGGTGTGGCTATCGGGGTCTTATTGGCTTGGCTTAGCCCCTCTGGTAAGCGTCTGTTGGCCTATGGACGTCAGTCCTGGGATGAATTGCGCCGTGTCGTATGGCCGACGAAGAAGGAAACCCTCAATACAACGGGGATGGTGATGGCTTTTGTGTTCATCATGGCCTTTTTCCTCTTCATCGTCGACAAATTAATCGAATGGGGTTTGTACGACGTCTTGTTACGCCTTGCCTAATTCTAGGAGTCAGAAATGAGTGAAAGCACAAAGAAGTGGTACACCGTCCATGTGTACTCCTCGATGGAAAAGAGCGTCAAGAAAGCCTTAGAAGAACGCATTGCTCGTAGCGAACTTCGTGAAATGTTTGGCGAAGTTCTCTTGCCGATTGAAAAGGTTCGTGAAACCCGTAACGGTCGCAAGATCACGACTGAACGTCGTATGTATCCTGGCTACGTGTTCATTGAAATGGAAATGAACGATGCAACGTGGCACTTGGTCAACTCGACGCCCCGTGTGATTGAATTTTTAGGGAACAACAATCCTGTTGTTCTGTCTGACGCCGAAGTGGCAGCCATCCAGCACATGGTTGAAACGGGCGCTGAAAAACCGAAACCCAAAGTTGAATTTGAAGTGGGCGAAGAGCTCCGCGTTAAGTCGGGGCCGTTCAAAGACTTCAATGGTCGCATTGAAGCGGTGGACTACGACAAGAGCCGCTTACAGGTCTTTGTTTCGATTTTCGGCCGTGACACCTCGGTTGACCTCGATTTCAGCGAAGTCGAGAAGATCTAAAAAAGTCTCATTTTTTAGTTGCAATCACTTTTTTATAGTGATATAGTGACGCCCTTTCTCACCTCACATTGGGGAGCAGGGCATGTTTGTGCTCTGCATTTGCACCCAAATAAGGAAATTTTAAATGGCTAAAAAGATTGTCGGCTTTATCAAGCTGCAGGTTCCTGCTGGTAAAGCTAATCCTTCTCCTCCAATCGGGCCGGCGCTCGGTCAGCGTGGCTTGAACATTATGGAATTCTGCAAGGCTTTCAATGCTAAGACTCAAGGCATGGAAGCTGGTCTTCCGATCCCGGTTGTGATCACGGCTTATGCTGATAAGAGCTTCACGTTCGTGATGAAGACTCCTCCGGCTACCGTCTTGATCAAGAAGGCTGCGAAGTTGCAGAAGGGTTCTTCCCGTCCGCATACGGACAAGGTTGGTAAGATTACTCGCGCTCAGGCCGAAGAAATCGCCAAGATGAAAGAACCGGATTTGACGGCCGCTGACTTGGACGCCGCTGTGCGTACGATCGCTGGTTCCGCTCGTTCCATGGGCGTTATTGTGGAGGGTCTGTAATGGCTAAGCTTACTAAGCGCATGAAGGCTATCTCCGCTAAGGTTGAAGCCAACAAGCTCTATCCTGCTATCGAAGCCTTGAAGTTGATCAAGGAAACGTCCGTGGCTAAGTTCGACGAATCCGTCGACGTGGCCATCCAGTTAGGGATTGATCCTCGTAAGTCTGACCAGGCCGTTCGTGGCGCCGTTGTGATGCCTGAAGGTACGGGTAAGACGGTTCGCGTGGCTGTGTTCACCCAGGGCGCTAAGGCTGATGAAGCTCGTGCCGCTGGCGCTGATGTCGTTGGTTTCGACGACCTCGCCGCTCAGGTGAAGGCTGGCGACTTGAACTTCGACGTCGTGATTGCTTCCCCGGATGCGATGCGCGTTGTTGGTCAGTTAGGTCAGATCCTCGGGCCGCGTGGCTTAATGCCGAACCCGAAGGTTGGCACGGTTACCCCGAACGTGGCTGAAGCGGTTAAGAACGCTAAGGCTGGTCAGGTTCAGTTCCGTGTTGACAAGGCCGGTATCATCCATGCTCCGATTGGTCGCGCTTCCTTCGAAGCGGAACGCCTCCAGAAGAACTTGGCTGCGCTTATCGACCAAGTGACGAAGTTGAAGCCCGCTTCCGCCAAGGGTCAGTACCTCCGTAAGGTGGCTGTCTCCTCGACGATGGGTGTGGGCATTCGCGTTGACGTCGCTACGATCAACAGCTAATACCAGATTAGGGGTTTGAGTTGTCCCTGTCAGTTAACGGCTGATAAATCAACTCATAGAGACCGTGAGGTCTCGAGGGCTTTGGGTGGCGGTTTTTACCGTGAGGTATTAACCGCTACTGTCAAAGACCGCTGGAGGGGTGAGGAAGCCTTCTTTATGAAAACTCCCCCACCTTTTAATTGTCTTGTTTCAAGCAAGACGTCCAGCGCAGACGGTAAACCGAAGAGAGATATTGCGTTGTGTTTTCTAACCGCACGCCTCGAGTGTAAACACGCAGAGGTCGGGCGTTAAAAACTAGCCAAAACTCTCAGAAGTATGCCGGTTAGTTAGAAACCGGTGTCCGAAGGAATTTGGACACCTCTGAGTGGAGCCAGACCATGGGTCTTAATCGTCAAGATAAGGCTGCTGTAATTGAAGAAGTTTCCGGCATTGTTGCCAACTCTGCTTCGATTATCATCGCCGAATACCGTGGGCTGAGCGTTGAGGCCGTCACGAAGCTTCGTGCTGAAGCGCGTAAGAACAACGTGACGTTGCGTGTTGTCAAGAATACTTTGGTGCGTCGTGCCATCGATGGTACGGGGTTTGCCGGCTTAGCTGACCACTGTGTTGGTCCGTTAGTCTACGGCTTCTCCGCTGACCCGGTCGCCGCAGCGAAGGTTCTCGTCAATTTCGCCAAGGATAACGACAAGCTCATCGTCAAGGGTGGTGCTATGGCCAACTACGTCATGGACGTGGAAGGTGTTAAAGCCCTCGCCTCGATGCCGAGCCGCGAAGAACTCCTTGCCAAGTTGATGGCTACGATGAACGAACCGATCGCGAAGTTCGTTCGCACCGTCAACGAAGTCCCGGCACGCTTTGTGCGTACCGTGGCTGCCGTGCGCGATGCCAAGGAAAAGGCTGCTGCCTAATTTAACTTTTTTAAACTTTTAACAAACACTACGTAATACGGAGCTATAAAATGGCCCTTACTAATGAAGAAATCCTCGAAGCGATCGCTTCCAAGACCGTTCTCGAAATCTCCGAACTCATCAAGATGATGGAAGACAAGTTCGGTGTTTCCGCTGCTGCCGCTGCTGTTGCTGTCGCCGCTCCTGGCGCTGCCGCTGCTGGTGCTGCCCCTGCCGAAGAAAAGACCGAATTTGACGTCGTTCTCGAAAACGCTGGCGCTAACAAGATCGCCGTGATTAAGGTTGTTCGTGAATTGACCGGTCTCGGCCTCAAGGAAGCCAAGGACCTCGTCGAAGGCGCTCCCAAGGCTGTTAAGGAAGGCATGCCCAAGGCTGACGCTGAAGCTACGGCCAAGAAGCTCGAAGAAGCTGGCGCTAAGGTTGTTCTCAAGTAATTTTTTACTTGCCACAACAAAGAAGGGAAGCGATAATAAAAACTTCCCTTCATCAAAGTCTCTCCTCGGAGAGACTTTGAACCCTGTTTTCTTTGCTAAAGAGAACAAAGTTCAAAGTCTTTCTTCTTGATGAACCGAATACTATAAACCATCTCCTATCGCTAGCCGCACGGGTGACGAGGACCTCGTCTACCTTGAGCGGCTCTATTCGTCATTAGTATTTCTGATTCATCGTTGGTGTTTATCCCTACTGTCGAACGGAGTGTCCATGTCGTACTCGTTCACTGAAAAGAAGCGTATTCGGAAGAGCTTTGCCTCGCGTCCGAGCGTCCTTGAAGTGCCCTCCCTGCTTGAAACTCAGCTTCGCTCTTATGAAGAGTTTTTGCAGTTGGATGTTGCCCCCAAAGACCGTAATAAAGAACTCGGTCTTCAAGCGGCCTTTACCTCCATTTTCCCGATTGTCAGCCACAATGGCTTTGCACGTCTCAATTTCGTTGAATACATGCTCGAAGAGCCTGAATTTGACGTGGCAGAGTGCCAGTTGCGTGGGTTGACCTATTGCAGCCGTTTGCGTGCGAAAATTCAGTTAGAAATTTTCGATCGTGAATCGCCCAAGAATTTGACGACCAAAGAAATTCGTCAAAACGATGTCTATATGGGCGAAATTCCGTTGATGACGGAAAAGGGTAGCTTTATTGTTAACGGTACCGAACGTGTGATCGTTAGCCAGTTACACCGCTCGCCGGGGATTTTCTTTGAACACGATAAAGGCAAGACCCACTCCTCGGGTAAGTTGCTCTTCTCGGCTCGTGTGATTCCTTACCGTGGCTCTTGGCTCGACTTTGAGTTTGATGCGAAGGACATTTTGTACTTCCGTGTTGACCGTCGTCGTAAGATGCCTGGCACGATCCTCTTGAAGGCCATCGGGATGACCCCCGAACAGATTTTGGCCCGCTTCTTCGCGTTTGACCATTTGAAGCTCACCACCAATGGTGCTCAAATGACTTTGGTCGCGGATCGCCTCAAGGGTCAGACCTTTGGTTTCCCGATCGTCAATGACGAAGGCAAGGAAATTGTTCCTGCGGACAAGCGTGTTACGGCTAAGCATATTCGTGATATGAAGAATGCTGGCATGACGCAAATTACGGTGCCTGACGATTATTTGGTCGGTCGCGTCTTAGCGAAGAACGTGTTCGACGAATCCACGGGCGAAGTCATTGCGAATGCCAACGATGAAATCACGGCAGACATGCTCGGCAAGTTCCGCTTGGCTGGCATCACGGAAATCGAAACGATCTTCACGAACGAACTCGATCACGGTGCTTACATTTCTTCCACGCTGCGCTTGGATGACACGCCTGATCAGTTGGCTGCTCGTGTGGCCATCTATCGTATGATGCGTCCGGGTGAACCGCCCACGGAAGATGCAGTTGAAGCCCTCTTTAACCGCTTATTCTTTGATACCGACACGTATGATTTGTCCCGTGTTGGTCGTATGAAGGTGAATGCCCGTTTTGCCCGCGAAGGCGCGACTGGCCTGATGACCTTAACCAACGAAGACATTGTCGATACGATGGCTTTGTTAGTGGCGCTTCGCAATGGTCAGGACACCTGCGAATTAATTGATGCCGATGGGGTGGCTCGTCAATGCCCCGTCAACGGTGTGGACGACATTGACCATTTAGGTAACCGTCGTGTGCGTTGTGTCGGCGAACTCGCTGAAAACCAATTCCGCTCCGGCCTTGTGCGCGTTGAGCGAGCTGTTAAGGAACGCCTGAATCAGGCGGAAAGCGAAGGTTTGACGCCGCAGGACTTGATTAACTCCAAGCCCATTAGCGCTGCGATTCGTGAGTTCTTTGGCTCGAGCCAGCTCTCCCAGTTTATGGACCAGACCAACCCCTTGTCGGAAATCACGCACAAGCGTCGTATTTCGGCATTAGGGCCAGGTGGTTTGACCCGTGAACGTGCCGGCTTCGAAGTCCGCGACGTGCACCCGACTCACTACGGTCGTGTTTGCCCGATTGAAACGCCGGAAGGTCCGAACATCGGTTTGATTAATTCGCTCGCTTTGTATGCTCGCTTGAACGAATACGGCTTCTTAGAAACCCCGTATCGTAAAGTGGTGGACGGTGTAGCGACCAATGATATTGTCTACCTTTCTGCGATTGAAGAAGGTCGCTATATCATTGCTCAGGCAAATGCCGAAATGGATGAAACCGGTCGTTTGACCCAGGAATTGGTTTCCGCTCGCGAAAACGGTGAATTTGTTTTGGCTAGCCCGGATCGCATCCAATTCATGGACGTTGCTCCTTCCCAGATTGTTTCGTGTGCTGCTGCTTTGATCCCGTTCTTGGAACACGACGACGCGAACCGTGCTTTGATGGGTTCGAACATGCAACGTCAGGGTGTGCCTTGCTTGCGTCCGGAAAAACCGGTCGTGGGTACGGGTGTGGAACGTACGGTGGCTGTGGACTCGAAGACGACGGTTCAGGCTCGCCGTGGCGGGGTTGTTGACTATGTTGACGCCAACCGTATCGTGGTTCGTGTGAATGACGAAGAAAGCATTGCTGGTGAAACGGGCGTTGATATTTACAACCTCCAGAAGTTCACCCGCTCCAACCAGTCGACGAACATCAATCAGCGTCCGGTGGTGATGAAGGGCGATATCGTTGCCAAGGGTGACGTATTAGCCGACGGTGCTTCGACCGATATCGGTGAATTGGCCTTAGGTCAGAACATGTTGATCGCCTTCATGCCGTGGAATGGTTACAACTACGAAGACTCGGTGTTGATTTCGGAACGTGTGGTGGCGGATGACCGTTATACCTCGATTCACATCGAAGAACTCTCCGTTGTTGCCCGTGACACGAAGTTGGGCGCTGAAGAAATTACGAGCGACATCTCGAACTTGAGCGAAAACCAGTTGTCTCGCTTGGACGAATCGGGCATTGTCCGTATTGGTGCCGAAGTGAAGGCCGGTGACGTGCTCGTCGGGAAGGTGACTCCGAAGGGCGAAACCCAGCTCACGCCGGAAGAAAAACTCTTACGCGTGATCTTCGGCGAAAAGGCTTCCGATGTGAAGGATACGTCCTTGCGTGTTCCCTCGGGTATGACGGGTACTGTGATTGACGTTCAAGTCTTCACTCGTGATGGTGTGGAACGCGATAAACGCGCTAAGAGCATTATTGATGACGCGCTGGCTCGCTACAAGCGTGACTTAGATGACCAGTTGCGCATCGTGGAACGCGACTCGTTCGACCGCTTGCGTCGTCAGTTAGCGGGTCATGTGATCGTGGGTGGTCCGGAAGGCTTTGAAGCTGGCACGAAGTTGACGGCTGAAATGTTGGCGGACTTGCCGGGTTACCGTCTCTTTGACTTCCGTATGGAAGAAGAAAAGGCTCAAAACTATATTGACCTCACGAAGAAGACGATCGATGCCACCCGCGAACAAAACGTGGCGAAGTACGAAAACAAGAAAGACAAGATGACGCGCGGCGACGAACTGCCCCCGGGTGTCTTGAAGATGGTGAAGGTGTATATCGCTGAACGCCGTCGCTTACAGCCTGGTGACAAGATGGCTGGTCGTCACGGTAACAAGGGTGTGGTCTCGAAGATCTGCCCGGTGGAAGATATGCCGTACATGGCCGATGGTCGTCCCGCTGACATCGTGTTGAACCCGTTAGGCGTGCCGTCTCGTATGAATATTGGGCAGGTCTTGGAAGTTCACTTAGGTTGGGCTGCTAAGGGTATTGGTTGGCGTATTGCTGAAATGCTCAAGACCGAACAGGTTCGTCAGATTCGTGCCTTCTTGAATGAAGTTTATAACCGCACGGGTAAGACGGAAGACCTCGACAGCTTGACTGATGAAGAATTGCTGGCGATGGCTCGTAATCTGCAGAACCCCACGGCGATTACCTCCACCTCCTTCAGGGACGCGCCGCAGTTCTTCAGCATGCTGTCCACCAGGGGCAGCAGGGTCCGGCTGTGGGTCAGCCCGCTGTTCTGCCAGCTCTGGGCCAGCAGGGTCC
>CAJJMF010000124.1 GCA_905192805.1 uncultured Sutterella sp.
GTAAATCTCCCGCCTCGGATCCTAAAATAGGGATCTGTGAAGCGGGAGTTCAGGTCGGTCGGACTGTTAACTTCGACAGAAAAAAGAAAAGCCACCCTAGGGTGGCTTTGTCTTAAAAAATCTGTGGTGCCCGGAAGAGGACTCGAACCTCCACGCCCGTGAAGGCGTCAGCACCTGAAGCTGATGCGTCTACCAATTTCGCCATCCGGGCACAGCGTTAGAGAATTATGCAGAGGAATCGCCGATTTGTCAAGAATTCGGCGCATTGAGAGAGGAGATTCTTTAAAAAAAATTAAAGGAAAAAAGAACGCAGTATGAGGTTTAGGGAGGTTTAATTCGGGGGGAATAAATTCGAGCCCTTATAATGCACGAAGAGTGAATCAATTGATGTCACTAGTCGACAGTCTATGGGGTCGATCGAGTAACGGACCCAAGTCCGAGGAAAAACAATATGAACAAATCAAAAAAGTCGCAAATGGATATTACGACTCCCATCATTGTGAAAAAGGGGAAGGAGTATCAGCGCTGGCTGGAACAAGCGGTGGTCGATCAATCCTATTTGGAGATGAACGAGCGCTTACACTCAGAAGGCAACGTCATTCGTAAGTTGGTGTTGGAGTGGCTAACGCTGAATGTGCCCATGAGCGAAGATAAAAAGTGGTTTCGAGCCGGTTCCGTTGACCCACAGATCCCCGATATTGACCGACTTCGCTCGCTCATCGACCCACGCTTTGACATCCGTGTGCCGAAGTTAAAAAAGCAGCTCAAAGATTTGGGCTATAACTCGCAACGCAGCAATGAATTGGTGGTCGAGTATATAAAGGAAGGCCACGAACCTCAAGACGGCTACTTTTTAGGTAAGGATGTTGTGGAGCGCGTCGAAACCGTTCTTGATGAGACGACCTACAGTGGCCCCGTACCGAATACGATTCCTTCGCATTGGAAAGAACATCGACCTGGCGACTTGGTCACGGTGCGTGCTACGTCAGAGACGACGGCTCGGGTGATTTGGCATGGTCCTCGTAAAACCCGCTTTTATTGCGTGATCACGGATGAAGGACAGGGGTACCACCGTGCATCGAAACGGACGTTTGATTTCTTAAATCCTGAACGTTTTCCTCTCAAAATCAATAGCACGGTTGAAGTCGAACTCGAGCCTGGCTCCGATGGCATTTGGGATCCTGCCCAACCGATATGGGGTGCACGGATTCTTCGTGAAGTGAGCCGTGGCGAAACCCTTTCGGACGAACTCAAAATTGCTCAGGAAGAGTACGGTATCCCCGTGGAGTTTGATGAAGCCGCGCTTGCGGAAGCGGAGCGTTTAGGGGATAAGGTGGATCGTCGTAGCCTTAAAGGGCGTGTCGATTTACGGGATATCCCCTTTGTGACGATCGATGGGGAAGATGCGCGCGACTTTGACGATGCCGTGTGGGCCCAAGAACAGCCCGATGGGGGTTGGCGATTGTTGGTAGCGATTGCTGACGTGAGTCATTACGTGAAGCCTGAATCCGCTTTAGATCAAGAGGCTCAGTCGCGAGGCATGAGTGTGTACTTCCCCAAGAGTGTGGTGCCCATGTTGCCCGAGGCGCTCAGTAATGGGCTTTGCTCACTCAATCCGAATGTGGACCGATTGACGATGGTCTGTGATGCCGTGTTGGATGCCCAAGGGGTGGTGTGCGCGTATCAGTTCTATCCAGCTGTGATCCATTCCCACGCACGACTCACCTATACGCAAGTCTGGAGTGCTATTCAAGAGGAAGACGAAGGCAAGGCGGCCTTGGGTGAGCGTTTAGAGGACGTGATGGTCCTTTATCGGTTATCGCAAACGCTCTTGGAGCGTCGCCATGAGCGCCATTGCTTGGACTTTGAAACCAGTGAACTCAAAGCGGTGCTGGATGAAAAAGACCGCATTGTCGGGTTTGAAAAACGCTCCATTAATGATGCAAACCGCTTAATTGAGGAATGCATGTTGGTGGCCAACGTGTGCGCTGCGCAGTTTGTCGAAAAGTTCAAACGATTGACGCTCTTCCGTGTGCACGATAAGCCCGCTCCGGACCGTTTGGCAAAACTCAATGTGGTGTTGAAAACCTTTAAGTTACCGAAGGTGACGGACACGCCTGAGTCCATTCAAGCTGTGATTGAGCAAGCCAAAGACAATGAATTTGTTCAAGTACAAATTCTCCGAACGATGTCGCGCGCGTGTTATTCGCCTGATAACGTCGGACACTATGGGTTGCAGTACGGCTCCTATGCGCACTTCACGTCGCCCATTCGACGTTACCCCGACCTTTTGTTGCACCGCACCATCAAAGGCATTTTGTCGCACCACCGCTACAGTCCTAAAGTTGTTGTGAATGTCCCGAGTGAGGACACGCATGCTGAGTTGGAGTTACGCGAACGCCGTAAGTTAACGCCTGAACAACAAGCGAACGGGCAGGATCCTGATTACCCGGTGTGGGATAAATTAGGGCTGATGTGCTCGCTCACGGAGCGTCGAGCCGATATGGCGACGCGTGAAGTGATGGATTACTTACGTTGCCAGTACGTTCTTTCGCTACTTGAGAGCAGAGATAAAAAGAAAACGCGCTCGCTACCCGCCATGATCAGCGGGGTGATTCCTGCGGGGATTTTCTGCACCATTCCGAGTTTAGGTATCGATGGCTTTGTCCACGTGTCCCAATTGGGCTGGGGTTGGTATGAGTTTTCTGAAAAAGATTTGCGCCACTACAGTGAGGATGAGGGCACGAGTTTTGCGGTAGGGGATTCGGTCACGGTGGATATTGCTTCGGTCGATATGGCGAAGTACCACGTGGATTTACGTATCGTGGCCAGCAAAGCGCCGCGTCCCAAACGAAAACCCCGCCGTCGCAATGGACGCTACTGGGATGACTTCGCTCTGTTCGACGATTTCGATGAAGAGGGACCGTTTTAGAAAACGTAAAACCGCGCGGTAAAAAACGTGGGGCGGGTGTAAATCTGTTACACTCACAGACCCAAATTTCAAGGGGACACCCGATGGAGCTGTCCCCTGTTCGCCCAAGGCGATCATGAGAAGCGATTGAGGCCTTCTCATCGTGGAGAGGCCTAAGAATGCGCCCTCTCCCTATATTTCCCTTTCGAGAGAGTTAACGAGTGAAAAGTATTGTTGTAGCGGGTTTCCATGCGGTGGGAGCCCGTCTTAAGTTGAGTCCTGAGACGATTGAACTGGTCTATATTGATCCGACCCGTCGTGATAAGCGCATGCGCGAAATGCGTGAAAAGCTCATCGCTCATGGTATTAAAGTGATGAATGCCGATGCCCATCGTTTGGACGGTTTGGCTCCTGATATCCCTCACCAAGGGATTGTGGCTTTAGCTGAAGAAAAGAAGGCCGAGCTGAGTTTTGATGAACTCTTGGATGCCATTACCCCGACGACCTTATTGTTGATTTTGGATGGCGTTACGGATCCGCGTAACTTTGGGGCCTGCTTGCGCGTAGCCGATGCGGCGGGTGTGCAAGCGGTGATTTGCCCCCGTGATCGCTCGGCCCATATGACGCCCGCTGCGCTCAAAGCTGCTGCGGGGGCCGCGGAATCGGTTCCAGTGGTCACGGTGACGAATTTGGCCAGTGCCATTATGGAATTGCGTGACGCTGGCGTTGTGGTGGTGGGTACCGCTGGGGAAGCCACGAAGAGTATTTATGATTTCGACCAAAATCAGGCATTTGCTTGGGTATTGGGCGCGGAGGGCGATGGGCTACGTCAGTTAACGCGTAAGCGTTGTGACGATTTGGCCGCAATCCCGATGGCAGGCGCTGTGGAAAGTTTGAACGTCTCGGTGGCCTCTGGTATCTGCTTGTTTGAATCCGCTCGCCAACGTTTAATGGCGAAGAAACCTTCAGCCTAAGACGGTTTGAGGGGGTGCAAAACCGATCGGATGGCAAGAGGATGAGCACCCCAATAAAAAACCGGTGCGTTTCTCACACGACGGATGCAAAAGCGTGTAGAATGCACCACTTTCTGTCCTTGCTACACCAGATTAGACGCCTGGGTAGTTTTTTCCGTAAGGAGGCTAAATGCGTCACTACGAAATTTGCATTATTGTGCACCCTGATCAGAGCGAGCAGGTTCCCGCTATGATCGAACGCTACAAAACCCTCGTCGCAGAACAGGGCGGTAAAGTTCACCGCGTTGAAGACTGGGGTCGTCGTCAGCTCGCTTACCCGATCGAAAAGCTCGTGAAGGCTCACTATGTTCTCATGAACATCGAATGCACCTTCGAAACGCTTGCCGAAATCGAAAACGGTTTCCGTTTCAACGATGCTGTGCTCCGTCACTTGACTGTTAAGACCAAGAAGGCTGAAACGGAAGCCTCCCCGATGATGAAGTTCGTCGAGAAGGAAGAAGCTAAGAAGTCTTCGCAGGTTGTTGAAGAAGTCGCCGAAGAAGATGAAGATCTCGACGGTGAAGACGACAACAACGAAAACGCCTAATTTTTAACAGTGGATTTGGTACGGTCAGGCAAGCATGAATCTGATTCGTCTGAACGGCCGCTTACTCGAACGTCTTGACGTTCGATATACCCCGGCGGGCATTGAGGTTTTTGAAGCCACATTGCAATACACGGGGCAAGAAGTGGAAGCGGGTGTCACACGAGAATTAAGCTTTGAAGTGCCTGTTGTCGCGTTTGGGGATATAGCCCACCGACTCAATGCGATCGAACTCGGTAGCGTATTAAATGTCTCAGGGTTTCTCGCGCCTCGTTACAGACGAGGAAAAAAACTGATCGTCCACATTACAGAATATTTTTAAGGAGCTCACCATGGCTTTTGGTGCAAAGGGTAAAGGCACGCGTCGCCGTTCCCAGCAAAATTCGCTTTTCAAGCGTAAGAAGTTCTGCCGCTTCACGGTGGAAGGTGTCGAACAGATCGATTACAAGGATATCGAAACGCTTCGTGACTTCATTCAGGAAAACGGCAAGATTATGCCTGCTCGTTTGACTGGTACGAAGGCTCACTACCAGCGTCAGCTTGATACCGCTATCAAGCGCGCTCGTTTCCTTGCTCTCCTCCCGTATACCGACAACCAGTAATTCGCTAGGAGAAAAAACATGCAAGTTATTCTGCTCGAAAAGATTGTTCACCTTGGCGAACTCGGTGATGTCGTTAAGGTTAAGGATGGTTACGCTCGTAACTTCTTGATCCCTCAGGGTCATGCCAAGCGTGCTACGAAGGCTGCTCTCGCTGAATTCGAAGCTCGCCGTGCCGAATTGGAAAAGGCTCAGGCTGAACGCGTGGCTGCCGCTCAGGCGATCGCCGATGTGTTGAATGGCGCTGAAATCGAAATCGCCTCCAAGGCGGGTGTCGATGGTCGCCTCTTCGGTTCCGTGACCAACCACGACATCGCTGATGCTGTGGATGCGAAGTACAACCTCCAGATCAAGAAGTCTCAGGTTCGTACGCCGCTCGGCGCGATCAAGGCTGTTGGCGAATACGTCATCACCATTGGTTTGTTGACCGACATCACGGCCGACGTGACGGTGAAGGTTGTTGCTGAAGCCTAATTGATTGGCTTAAGTTAACACACCAGCTAACAAAAGAGTCGTTGTCTTAGGATAACGGCTCTTTTCTTTTCTGACCTATGAACGGGATCGATTTTCTCAGTCCAATCCTCTAAGATAAACAGTTATCGCGTTCACAACAATAACGGAGTCAAGATGAGTGAAGTAGTATCGGACGAAGGGTCATCCGTACGTCGTCCTCCGCAGAGTATTCAGTCCGAACAGTCCATTCTGGGTGGTTTGATGATCGACAATACCGCACTCGACAGTATTGTGGACATCGTGCGTCCAGAGGACTTTATTCGTCGTGACCATCGTTTGATTTTTGAACATATCGCTGCGATGATTCAGCGAGGGCGACCGGCCGACATCTTGACCGTCAACGAAAGCCTCCATGACGCAGGGGTCGATGCCGAGGTGGGGGGCTTTGTGTACCTCAACGAATTGGTGAGTAACACGCCCTCGGCAGCGAATATCCGTCGCTATGCTGAAATTGTTCATGATAAGGCAGTGTTGCGTCAGCTGATCTCCGTGGGTGATCGACTCGTTGAGAAAGCGCTGAATCCTGAAGGCCGTGAGACAAGCGAAATTATGTCCGAGGCCGAGCGCGAAGTACTCGCTATTAACGAACGCAATTCGCGTGGTCAACGTGGGTTCCAGTCGATGGCGACCTTGGTCCGAGACGTCTCTGACCGCATTATTGAGCTCTTCCAAACGCAAAAAGGTTCTGAAGTGACAGGGGTCCCTTCGGGCTACCCGAACCTAGACCGTGAATTGGCGGGTTTGCAGCGTGGGGATTTGATCATTGTTGCGGGTCGTCCTTCGATGGGTAAAACCTCCTTGGCCCTTAATATTGCCGAAAATGTGGGGATTCGTCAGGAGTTGCCCGTTGCGGTGTTTTCTATGGAAATGGGGAGCGAACAGCTCACCCAACGTATGATTAGTTCGGTGTCGGGTATCGATGCGCAGCATTTGCGTAAGGCTCAGCTTTCCGATGAAGAATGGGGGGCGTTTACCAAAGCCATCCATCGATTGGAAAATAAGCCGATTTACATCGATGACACGCCAGGGTTAACGATTTCCGACTTGTCGAGTCGTGCTCGCCGTCTGTTTAATCAGACCGGTGGTTTAGGGTTGATCGTGGTGGACTACATTCAGCTTATGACGGGGGCACGCACGGGGAATGCTGAAAACCGCTCTACGGAACTTTCGGAAATCTCGCGTGGCTTAAAGTCCTTAGCCAAAGAGTTGAACTGCCCAGTGATTGTCCTCTCGCAGCTTAACCGTGGGGTCGATAGCCGCGAAGATAAGCGTCCTCGTATGTCGGACTTACGTGAATCCGGTGCTATTGAACAGGATGCGGACGTGATCATGTTCATTTATCGCGATATCGTTTATAACCCGCAAACACCAGAACGCGATTTGGCAGAAATTATTATTGCTAAGCAACGTAATGGCCCGATTGGGACCCTCCGTATGGTCTTCCGTGGTGGCAATACGCGCTTTGAAGCCTGGTCAGGCGACACGGGGTACTGGTCTGGTATGGGTGTAGGCGAATAAACGATAGGGTAGGTATTTGACGTTTGTTGAGATTGCGCTTGAATTGATAACCTATGGCTATGCGATGAATTTTACGTGTTATTATAAGTGTTTACGAAAAGATAAATTTTATCTTTTTGAACTTTAACACTATTACAGGTAGACATCACAATGCCTCCAAAACGCAAAACTAAACTCAGTAGTCTCAACATCTCAGACATCCTTCACGCGAGCCCCATCCCGTATAGCGAGGGGCATAACATACCAAACGGTGCACCTACGAAGATATCAAGCGGTTTCCCCGTCCTTGACGAGGTACTGTTAGGGTTGCATGCGGGCGAATTGATTGTTATCGGTGGCCGCCCAGGTATGGGTAAAACTGCCTTAGCTCTTAATATTGCAACCAAAGTGGGTATTTGTCAGGATCTGCCTGTTTTGTGGTTTAGCTTAGAGATGGAGGCAGACACTTGTGCAATGCGTGTTCTGAGTTTACTCTCTGGTGTCAGCTATCGAACTTTGAGGAGAGGAACAGCTAAAGCGACAGAGGCCAAAGACTTCGCTACGGCTTTGAAGACATTGCAGTCTAAGCCATTTTCGATTGAGAGTGGTGTTAAAACAGTAAGTCGTATTTCCGATCATGCTTTGCATGTTGAAAAACAACATGGGCAATTAGGATTAATTGTGGTTGACTATCTTCAGTTGATTGAATCTGAAAGACAAAGTACCGAGACTAGGGCTACAGAAATCGGG
>CAJJMF010000125.1 GCA_905192805.1 uncultured Sutterella sp.
CACAAGCAGATACTGCCTTAGAAGGTCAGATTGCTTCGGCTAAGTCCGCGTTGCAGGCTAATATCGATGCAGAAGCTCAAGCTCGTGCTAACGATGTGAATACCTTAGAAGGTAAGATCACTACAGCTCAAACGGCGGCTGAAACTAACGCTAAGTCCTACACGGATCAGGCGTTGACGTCGTACACGACGACGGCCGGCATGACTCAGGCAATTGCTAACGCGGTAGCTACAGAAACGGCGGATCGTCAGGCTTCCGAAAAGATCTTGAGTGATGCGATTGCTCAAGAAACAGCGGATCGCACGAGCGCGGTTAACACGTTGACAACTGATTTGAACGCTGAAGTCGATGCCCGTAAAGCGTTGGCTGACACGGTTGCGTCCAACAAGACGGAATTGGAAGGCAAGCTCACGACGGCTCAGAGTACGTTGCAATCGAATATCCAGGCTGAACAACAGGCTCGTGAAGCGTTAGCTCGCACGGTTGAGTCGAATACGTCTGCGCTTGAAGGCAAGATCACTGCCGAAACCTTGGCGCGTACAGCAGATATCACTGCTTTGACGACGGCTCTCAATACCGAAGCGACAACGCGTGATGAGGCGGATAAGGCTTTAGCCGATCAGATTGCGGCCGAAACGCGCGCACGTGGTGAAGCGATCACGGCTGCGCAAACGGCGACACTCGCTGAAGCGAATCGCTACACCGATACGCAATTGAGCCAAGCGAAGCGTTCGTTGAGTGAACAGATCGAAGCTGCACAATCCGAACTTGAATCGGGCTTAGCGGGCCTTAAGGACGTCGTCGATACGAAGCTCGATGTGGCTGGTGTTCAGGGCGAAATCACGAAGGCGTTGAGCGAAGAGGGTTCGGTTCAGGCCGCCATTAATTCGGCGGTGAGTCATGCTGCTACGACGCTCAATAACGAAATCTCGACGCAGGTGAATGCACTCCAGGCGGCCGATAATGCCTTGGATGACAAGATCACCTCGGAAAAAGAAGCGCGTGAAGCCTTAGCACAAACCGTAGCGGACAATAAGTCCGAATTGGAAGGCAAGATTGCTGAGGCAACCGAGACGGCACAGTCTTACACCGATGACGCTTTGAAGTCCTACACAACGACCGCGGATATGACGCGTGCGATTGATACGGCTAAGGACGCGGCCATTGCATCGGCCAAGACGTACACGGATACCGGTTTAGCCACCGAACGTGATGAGCGTATCGCTGCTGATGCGGCGTTAACGTCCGCCTTAGCTCAAGAAACCACGAACCGTGAAAGCGCCATTGCGACCGTCGAAACGAAGATCACTCAAGAAGCTGCTTCGCGTCAAGCCGCCGATGCGTTGCTCACGAAGCAAATCGCGGATGCCAACAAGGCGGTTGAATTGGAAGCTGCCCAACGTAAGGCGGCCGACCGTGTGGTGGCTCAGTCGGTTCAGAAGGAAACGGATGACCGTGTCGCAGCAGACTTGGAACTCCAAGGGCTGATTGGCCAGACGGCGACCGACTTGAATAAAGCGATCGATAACTCGGCCAAGGACACGCTTACTCAGGCCAAGGGTTACACCGATAACTACTTGTCGGAATACACGCAAAGCGAAGCGTTTAACACCACGATCGAAAACCTATTTAAGAATAGCGGGGTAGTCGAACAGCGCTTTGATGCCGTCAAGCAGGCCGTGGAAGATAGTTTCTCGGGTCGCTTCCAAGAGCTCAGTGATCGTGATACGGCATTAGAGGCCGCGATCAATCAGAACACCAATGATTTAACGGCACTCTCTGATACGGTTGATACGAAGACAACACTCGACGAAGTGAAGTCGCACATTGCGAGCGACGTCGCTGCGAACGGGGTGATTGGTAGTGCTATCCAAACGGCGGCAAATGCAGCGCAAACCGCGGCCGAAGCTACGGCGAAGGGATACACCGATCAACAAGTGAAGGGCATCAGTGATGCGTTGGCTCAGGAAAAGGCTGACCGCGAAGCAAAAGACAGCTCGCTTTTAGCCAAGATCGACATGAAACTCGATCAAGAAGGGGTCGAAGGCGTCATCGCGGATGAACTCGCTCAAACCGGTGCTATTGGTAGTGCGATTTCGACCGCGGTTGACCAAGCCTCTTCGGAGGTGCTTGCCACGGCTCAGGGAACGTTTGCCTCGAAGCAGGCGTTAACTGACGAAGCCAATACCCGAGAAGCGGCGATTACGCAACTCGAAAGTAGCAAGGCCGACAAGAGTGCGGTGGAACGTATCGATTCGACCTTAGCGTCGACACAGTCGACGTTGGCAACCGTTGGTACAACGGTGACCGAACAAGGTCAGACGTTGGCGACGGTTCAAGCGACGACCGAGCAGCACACCCAGGATATCGCTGCGCTCAATCAGACACTCCAGCAGAAGTTGGAGTCGACGGATGTGACGCAGATGATTAATAACGCTTTGGCAGACTCGGGGGCGATCAATCAAGCGATCACCAACCAGTTGACGGATATGCGTGGTGACTTGGCTAACACGTTTGTGAGCCAGGATCAGTTCTCCACGCAAATCCAGCATAACGCTCAGGCGCTTGACGATATGTTGGCGAAGGCAAAGACCTACACCAACACCGAAGTAGAGGGGGCCAAGAAGTACACCGAAGATACGGTGACCGAGGCTTACAATTCGCTCACGACGCAAATGAACACGCTCCTGTCGACGAAGGCCGATAAGGCGCAAGTCGCGCGTGATATTGCGGCAGCCGTGGAACCGATCGATAGCCGTGTGAACACGCTCGAGTCAACGGTGACAACGAAGCTCGATATTGGAACGTTTAACCAGTTCTTGTCGACGTTTAACCAACATCTCTCGGGCTGGAACTCTGCCTTGCAGACGACGGTCGCTAAGCAGGTCGAAACGGAAGTGAGTACGGTCACGCCACGCTTACGTCGTATGGCCCGTGCCTTGGTCATCGAAGAAGCGGCCTCGCTGACGGCTTCGGATATTCCGACGACCTCGACGAGTCCTAGCACGGATACAGGAACGGGTTCGACGCCAGCGATTGACTTCTCGGGGTTAACTACGCAAATGTCGAATACGCAGACGCAGTTGGAATCGTTGGCAACACGTACAACGAGCGTCGAAAGTCGTACCACGAATTTGGAAACGTTGGCCAATGCGCTTCAGAGAGAAACGGAACGTCTTGATGACGTGAAGGCGGAAAAAACGGATTTGGACGCCCTAGTAGCTCGTGTCGATACGATTACCACGGGACAGATCTTTAGATCTGAAGACTTTAATCAAGCCTTTAGTCAAGCCTTCTCGACGAGCTTTGCTACGGAGTGGAACAACAAGATTGCGGACTTCAATACCCAGTTGGATAGCAAACTGGCGACGAAGCTCGATGTGTCGACTTTTGACAATTTCCGATCGACCTTGGAAAACCGTTTAGGGACCTTGGCTAGTAAGGAATCGGTGGAAAAGTTGGCTAAACAAGTGGGCACGAACACGGACAACATCAGCACGCTGCAACGACAAATTCGTAATGTGGCGACCTCGGTGGATACGAATCGTGAGCTCTTGAATGCCAAGGCCGATAAGGCAGCGCTTGACGCACTGGCTGATCGCGTGGGTGTCAATGAAAAGGATATCCAGCAATTGCGTACCGACTTTGACACGCATGAAGTGGAATTCTTGAGCTTCCGCGATACGGTGAGTTCGAAGCTCAAAATGGTGATTGGCGATCAGACGGGTACCCGTCCGACGCGTCCGGCTGACAACAACCTGGATGAGGGTACGTCAACCGATACCAATACGGGTTCCACGGGCTCCGGTAATACTGGGTCGGGGTCGAACTCGGCTAACTACGTGTTAGCGAGCGAGTACGAACAGACGAAGTCTCAGGTGGCCACCAACACGAAGGATATTTCCAACGTGAAGGAAACCATCAAGGACTACGACCAGGTGCGTGAGTACGCGACCGCAGCGGCCGTGGTGGCGCATGACAACTCCAAGCGTATCGATAAGATGAACGCTCGCATTGATCGGTTCGAACAAAGCGTCGATCATCGATTCAAAGATATGCAAAAGGGCTTAGCGCATCAGGCCGCCCTCTCGGGGCTCTTCCAGCCGTATTCGGTGGGCAAATTCAATGTGTCCGCCGCTGTGGGTGGGTATAAGGGCGAACAAGCCATTGCCGTGGGTTCGGGTTACCGTATTAACGAGCATGTGGCGGTGAAGATGGGGGTTGCGACCGACGTGCGTGATCCGGGTAGCGCCAGCTACAACGTGGGGGTGAATATCGAGTGGTAAACACCACCCATTAACGAAACGGGTAGAGCGAAACAACGCTTTACCCGTTTTTTCGTTTGGGCTATGCTCTAAGACGTACCGTTTGACCTAAGGAGACGCCTATGAACGCCTATGACATCGTCTTTGAGCGCGAGGATGTGTGGTATTTTGAACCCACGGGCACGAGTCCAGTTGATGGCGCAGTAAACCTTGCCGGTTGGATGGGTACGGTGGGCCCACAATTGGGGAACGCTTGGCCTCGAGGATCGCGCACGGGCCTCCCGATGGCCCACGTGATGACCTTACGCTTGCCCGAAGACTATCGCGTGAAGGGGGACGAGTACGTGGCGATCGCCTTTTTCCAAGGCGAAGCAGAGATTGATGACGTTCCTCAACTCGATAGCGCTTCTCGCTTTTCTGTCCAGTTGAAGGAGGCGACCGAGCACCCAATGTGTGAACGATTAACCGATCTCATCGGCGGCGAATTTGCGCTCATTTGGCTCACGCAAGACGAATACGCCGCGGGGCCCGGTGTTCCCCCCGAAGACGTGCGAGCGTCTGGCGAACGCGATGATCCAACGTGGATACCGAATGCGTGGGACACACCGACCGAATTTTGCCGATTAGGACTGGTGTTGCGGGATGATCCGAATGCGGGCAGGGCGCCAACGGAAGACGAAACGGAAGGGGGGTACGAAGGGCTTTACGATCAAGACGGTGAGCTTCACGAGTGGGCCGATCGCCTCTATGGACGATGCCATTTGGGAGGAACGGCGTTTCCTGTGCAAGGCCTACCCGAGGGTTTGAGCGCCACGTACTTCGAATTGGAGGAGTTTGGTCCCATGAATTTGGGCGGTGGCGTCTTGCAGTGCGATTTAACGAATGGGACGTTTGATTGGGCCTGTGGCTAATCGATTGTCACGATTCGTTTCACCTGTCGGAGGCTCGGTACGCTTGGTCGTCACCGAGCCATGTTGTTTTAAGCGGTGATGCGTCCGATGTCCTCCCCCAAACGACTTAAGATCGCGTTCTTGGGTTTAGAAAAACTGAACAGAAAATTTAATTTGGCAGATTTAATTGAACTAAATCAAGAACTGCTGAGGTACTTGCCCATTTGGCTTAACCTCAAGGGAAAACCCTGAGCTTAAATTACCGCTTTCGAATTACGCCGTAAGATTGGCGAAAGAATTCCCTGTTAGAGTTTTTGGCAATTGAGAAAGAATACTCACACAAACGGAGAAATGGTGTTCTTTCTTTGACCTCTCTATATATGAAGGAATCACAAAAATGACGATGAAGACCTCGCTTGCTGTTGCTGTTTCTTTAGCCCTCTTAGCAGGCACGGCCGCAGCAGAATTCAAAGACATGACTGTCAATGCTGCCGTGATCACAAAGGCCCAGCAGGAACGCTGGGCCGCTTCCACCATGACCATGGGTCACAATCCGCACGCGATGCAGGATCCTGGTTTTGAAGATAACGTCCGTCAGATGTTGATCGAAGCCAAGGTAATGGCTGACTACGCCAAGAAGCAGGGCTTGGACAAGGATCCCGATGTGCAGGACGAAATCGCCATGCAGACCAACATGATTCTCATGAATCGTGCGATCGGCAACTTCTTGAAGGCTAACCCGGTCAAAGAAGACGAAATCAAAGCCGAATACGACAAAGAAAAAGCCAAGTATGGCGATAAGGAAGTCCGTATTCGCGTGATCGCCCTCAAAGACAAGGTCGAAGGCGCTGTGGTCTTGAAGAGCTTGGAAAAGGGTGAAGACTTCGCCAAACTCGCCGCCGAAAAGAGCTTAGACGAAGAAAGCAAGATGCAGGGTGGGATCCTCGATTGGATGAGCCCCTCGCAGTTCTCCAAGGACTTGCGCGCTGCGGTGGCGAACCTGAAGAAGGGTGAAACGGTCAAGGAATTGATCCCGGCTCAGGGTGGCTTCTTGATCGTCAAGTTGGAAGACACCCGTGCTGCGCAGGGCTTCCCGAAGTATGAAGAATTCAAGAACAACATCCAGCATCAGTTGATGAACCGCAAGGTGAAGGCGTTCGTGAATGAACAGGTCATCACGGCGGATGTGAAGAAATAATCCTGCGTCTTGATTATGTCAAGGGGTAGCCACGCGATGGTCTACCCCTAAAAACCAAATCACCAAACGCCGTTTACCCGACACGATAGGTAGCGGCGTTTTGTGTAGGTGGATCCGCAGACTTAACGAGGATCCACATGCCCAACGGGTGTTCGGTCGTGACTCATCCGAACGCCTTTAAAGACTCAAGGGGAGGGGAAACGTGACAGCAGAACTCGGTCATTTTGCCTTGATGATGGCGACCATTCTGGCGTTCGTTGGTTTTGTGTTGCCACTGGTGGGTGCACAAAAAGGCTGGAGTAGCTGGATGCGATGTGCCCGTGCGGGGGTGAGCCTCACGGCACTCATGTCAACCATCGCATTTGGACTACTCACGTACGGATTTATTACGAGTGACTTTTCGATTTTAAATGTCGCTCGTCACAGCAATTTAGCCCTCCCGCTCGGCTACAAAGTGGCTGCGGTGTGGGGGTCGCACGAAGGCTCCATGCTCTTTTGGGTGACGACGCTCTCGTGGTGGACGTTCTGTGTGGCTCTTTCCGCACGACGTTTACCCGAAGTGGTGTTAGCCCGCATTTTGGGAACCCTCTCAGGGGTCGCCTTTGGGCTCTTTTTGTTTATTGTTCTGACGTCTAACCCCTTCTTACGTCTTTTCCCGCCCGCCAATAACGGCGCGGATTTAAACCCCTTATTGCAAGACCCCGGGATGATTTTCCATCCGCCCTTACTCTATTTAGGGTACGTCGGGTTTGCCGTGCCTTTCGCGTTTGCGATTGCAGCCCTCTTAGGCGGGCGCCTCAATATTGACTGGGCCCGTTGGATGCGTCCTTGGACCACGGTGAGTTGGGTACTTCTAACCTTAGGGATTTCGTTAGGGTCTTACTGGTCGTACTACGAACTCGGTTGGGGTGGCTGGTGGGCCTGGGACCCCGTGGAAAACTCGTCCTTAATGCCGTGGATCACGGGAACGGCATTAATGCACAGTTTGCTCGTCACGGAAAAGCGTGGTGCGTTTCGGTTGTGGACAGTCTTTCTCGCGATTTTGACCTTTGCCCTGTCGCTTTTAGGCACGTTCTTGGTGCGCTCGGGCGTATTAAATTCGATTCATGCCTTTGCGGCCGACCCCAAACGTGGGACCTTCATTTTGGTTTTCTTAGTCATCGTGATTGGGCTCTCGTTTGCGCTCTACGCGCTGCGTGCGCGTCATGTGAACGAACGCGTCGAGTGGCAACTCTTATCGCGTGAAGGGGGACTCTGGGCCAACAACCTCTTTTTGTTGGTAGCGACTGGCGTGATTTTCTTAGGCACGCTTTATCCGCTCTTTTTGGATGCGCTCTTTAATGTCACGATTTCGGTAGGAGCCCCGTACTTTTATACTGTCTTTAGTTTTGCCTTTTTACTGCTTTCTTTGTTTATGACTCTCGGTGTTGCGGTTGGTTGTGACATG
>CAJJMF010000126.1 GCA_905192805.1 uncultured Sutterella sp.
ACTTGATCTACATGAACGTCACTTCAGGCTTGTACGGTCCAGAATCCTCGGTAGAGCTTGCGGGGCAAATCCGGCGACAGATCACGACGCCAAGCTAAGCGACCATTCTCATCGGTTAAGAACGTGCCTGGGTCTCCTTGATCCGTGACTTTCACGGTGCGTGGGGTGGACTCAGGGTTAACGTTTTTGACGATGGGTTCGGGTTTCGGACGATGAACATCCGCCTGATCTTTCTGCGCCATCCGGGAAACGCCGGCTTGGGCCATCGCTTGTGCAAAATAGTCGGCCTGCGCTTTTGCTTCTTTGCTACGGGCTAGGGCTTCTTGCGCTTCTTTGGCTCGCTGTTCTGCTTCTTTTTTGAGTTGTGTGCTGACTTTTTTCAAGTCAGAAAAATTATTCAATGTTGGCATAGTTTTTAAAAGGCACAAAGGGGAGTATGACACTCCCCCTCGGTGTTAGACCCTACTGGGTGTTTCCCAGCGGTGTTACTTCAATTGCTCTAAATAACGCTGAGCGTCAAGGGCTGCCATACAACCGGTGGCGGCACTGGTGACGGCCTGGCGGTAAATCTGGTCTTGCACGTCGCCCGCAGCAAAGACCCCCTCAACGGAGGTTGCCGTGGCCGTGTGAGAACCGAACCCCGCGGTGCGGATATAGCCGTTGTCGAGTTCGAGCTGACCTTTAAAGAGGTCCGTGTTGGGACGATGGCCGATGGCGATAAAGACCCCATTAAGGGCAAGATCTTTGCTCGTACCGTCCACGGTGGACTTAATGCGAAGTCCCGTTACGGCTTTGTCGTCCCCCAAGACTTCTTCAACCACGTGGTTCAATTCGAGAGTGATGCGTCCCGCTTTCACTGCTTCCATCAATTGATCCACCATAATCGGTTCCGCACGGAACGTGTCACGGCGATGCACGAGGGTGACGTGTGAGCAGATATTGGCTAAATAGAGGGCCTCTTCGACGGCAGCATTGCCGCCACCGACCACAGCGACCGGTTTTTGTTTATAGAAAAAGCCGTCACAGGTGGCACAGCCCGAAACCCCACGGCCTTTGTACTTCGTTTCGCTCTCAAGACCTAAATACATGGCCGAGGCGCCCGTGGCGATAATGAGCGCATCCGCGGTGTAGCGTGAGCCCATATCGGTTTCTAAGACAAAGGGGCGTTGCGACAAATCGACTTTGGTGACAACGTCCAAGACAATTTCAGTGCCAAAGCGTTTAGCATGTTCTTCAAACTGCATCATCAGATCCGGCCCCTGAATGCCCTGAACGGCAGCCGGCCAGTTGTCGACTTCCGTGGTGGTCATCAACTGACCGCCTTGATCCATCCCCGTGATGAGGAAAGGTTTAAGGTTGGCGCGGGCAGCGTAGACCGCAGCAGTATAGCCTGCAGGGCCCGAGCCGATGATGATTAATCGATGGTGTGTCATAGGTATTCCTCAAGGACATCCAATCACCGTGTAGGATCCATACGGTGAGGACGCACGCATAATAAATGCGACAAGTTTAGATGATTTTAATCAACTTTACGCAAAATCATAGAGTACGTCAATGGCTAACGGGAGCACGCTGGCTTCAAAACGTTGCAAATTTTTTCGCGAAAAATGAAGAAAAATCTTGGAATGTAGGAGTGCTTGGCTCAAGCAGGCGCTCTTGATTAGGTACAATTAAAAGATTGTGAGAACGTTTCTCCTTAGTGATTCAAAAGAGACGGATTGAGAAATCTATGGCGAGAGATAAGCAAACGATGGGACGAAGAGCCTCGGTGCGACATGGCCAGTCGGGGAGTAATCGACTGGGAGCACAGATCGGCAATTGGCTCATGGGGGGCGTGCGTACCCTGTGGGCCTGGAGCTGGCTGTTCTCTATTCCTGTCGCCTTATATTTGACGGTTGCGCTCTATAGCTACTCCCCTCACGATGCCTCTTTTTCGGTGAGTACAGCGGACCCAGTGAATAATTGGGCTGGGTCTTATGGGGCTTTGGTCGCCGATTCGATGTTGCTCGCCTTTGGGCGATCGGCATGGTGGTTTGTTTTGGGGCTCGCCATGATTGCATTTTTCGCTATCCGCTCCATGGTGCGCCGCGTGCACGGCGAAACCGACCCCTTGCGTATTAATCCCCCTAAACTCACGGCAGCCGTGGGTTTCTTGGCTTTGCTGATCGGATCGACCTGTTTGGAAGCGTTACGCTTGCGTCGCTTTAAGGCCGTGTTACCTGGCGAGGCGGGTGGCATTTTGGGGGATAACCTTGCCTTTGGTTTGTACCACTATGTGGGTCTGGGGATGGCAACGGTTCTCTTTTTCACCCTTATTGTGATCGGTCTCTCGCTCCTAATGGATTTTGAGTGGCAAGATGTTGCGGAAAAAGTCGGTGAATTCATCGATCGTTGGATCTTTAAACGGGTTCGTGCTTTACGTGAACACAAAGAGACGAAACGCTTACAGAGTGAAGCGGGCGAAGCCAATGAAGCAGCCTTCCGTACGAGTGCGATGAAGGTCCAAGAGGAACCGCTGAAGATTATGAAGACCGAAGGAGTGCCCGAGGAAGACGCTGAAGAGGATGTCAATGCCTTCGATCGTCGAGACGATGAAGAACCCGATCTGTTGGCGCAGTTACGTCAGGTCGCGCCCGCAAACCGTCCATTTGAAGGCACTAGTACGGCCAATAGCGAACGTATGCCGAGTCGTCCGGCTCCCAGCCCAGCCGCTCGCACTGAGCCCTCAATAGCCACCCGGACGACCGCGAACGTGAAGCCCAAAGCTGCTCCCCATTTAAGTTTGTCGCTTTTGGATGACCCGCAAAATGGTCCTAAAGAGCATGATAGTGAAGCCCTCGCTCTCATGAGTCGACTCATTGTCTCCAAACTCAAGAGCTACAACATCGAAGCGTCGGTGCGCGGTGCACAAACGGGGCCCGTGATTACGCAGTACTGGTTAGAGCCAGGACCAGGGGTTAAAGGGTCTCAAATTGAAAATATTGCGGAAGACTTAAAGCGTGCTTTGGGTGTGCAAGCGGTGCGTGTCGTTCCCAGTATTCCGAATACGACCTATATTGGGCTTGAAGTGCCGAACCCCACCCGTGAAATGGTACGACTCAAGGAACTCTTGTCGAGTGAGCTCTATCGGGGTAGTAAAGCACCGTTGACCTTGGCGCTGGGTAAGGACATTGCGGGTAAGCCCTTCGTGATTGATCTGGCAAAAATGCCTCACTTGTTAGTCGCAGGGACGACAGGTTCCGGGAAGTCCGTGGGTATTAACGCCATGATTCTGTCGATGCTCTATCGCAATGATCCGAGCGATTTGCGCCTTGTGCTCATTGACCCGAAGATGTTGGAATTCTCGCCCTATAACGGAATTCCTCACTTGTTGTGTCCAGTCGTTACCGATATGGATAAAGCGGCGATGGCTTTGAAGTGGTTAACGCGTGAAATGGACCGCCGTTATGAAGTGATGAGCCGTATGTCGGTACGTCACTTTACGACGTATAACGAAAAGGTACGGGAAGCCGCCGCCCGCGGAGAATCGATCCCCGATCCGACGGTGGATCCCAGTGTGGACGAAGCAGCGACGCTCGAGGTCTGGCCCTATATCGTCTGTATCATCGACGAGTTAGCCGATTTGATGTTGACCAACCGCAAAGAAGTCGAAGGGGAAATTACCCGCCTGGCCCAAAAAGCCCGTGCTGCCGGTATCCACTTAGTGATTGCTACGCAGCGTCCGTCGGTCGACGTTGTCACGTCCTTGATTAAAGCGAATGTGCCGACGCGAATCTCGTTCCAAGTGGCCTCCTCGATTGACTCGCGTGTGATCTTGGGCGAAACCGGTGCCGAAAGCCTATTGGGTTCGGGTGACATGCTGTTGCGTCGTCCGGGGCTCTCTCAGGCAGTTCGTATCCAAGGGTGTTTTGTCCCGGATGATGAGGTAACGCGTGTGGTAGAAGAGTTACAAAAGTACGGTGAGCCCGACTATGTGGAAGGGGTCACGGAAGAGCCTTATAGTGATGATGTCTCTACCGGGGATTCGAGCGGACGACGTGCTGGAGAAAGCGATCCGCTCTACGATAAAGCGGTGGATGTGGTCTTAACGGAACGGCGAGCGTCGATTTCGTTCGTGCAGCGCCATTTAGGAATTGGTTACAACCGCGCAGCCAATATTTTGGAAGCGATGGAAAATGCTGGTATCGTAAGCAAAGCCAGTCCGACAGGGAAACGGGATATTTTGGTTCCGACTCGAGACTGATGATTTCAAGAAGGATCTCGACTATGCCAATCGTTCGCCGTCAGTTACTGATGTTTATGGCGTGTGGCCTCTTGCCTCTGCCGACATTGGTTCGTGCGCAGGGTAGTGATGAACGTGCGCTCAAAATGATGCGTGGGTTTATTGACTCGACTCCGTTTGCTCAAGGCAAATTCAAGCAAACCTCTAAGGATCGCTCGGGGCGTGAGGTTCAGTCGCCTTCTGAAGGGCACTTCCGATTTATGCGCCCAGGACGTTTTGAATGGGTTTATGAAAAACCGTATGCCCAAACGATCACGAGCAACGGTAAGTCCCTCTGGGTGTTTGATCCGGACCTGATGCAGGTCACCGTGCGAGATATCACGAACTCGATGGAGCAAACGCCTGCTGGGTTGCTTTTTGGAGCAACCCATTGGGAATCGACCGCGACGCTCACCCTCAAGGATGACCATACGGTGCATGCGGATTTCCTCCAAAAAGAAGGGGGATTTGAACAGGCTGATATCGTCTTTGGTGCGCAGGGAGTGTTGGAGCGATTAGTGCTCGTGGACAATTTTGGGCAACAAACCGAAGTGGTCTTTACCGCGTTTACGAAGTCCTCCCAGACCGCCGATAGCTTTGAATTTAAAGTCCCGAAAGGGGTGGATGTATTGAAGGCGTAACGTCATCACGTTTTTTTTAAAGGAGTCTCTTATCAGCAAGGGACTCTTTTTTGTTCTATTGACGACCAAAATAGGACTTAATTCGGTATTTTGTGTTTGATGTAAAGATCAGAATTTGCAAAAGCACGAAACTTTTTTGCTTAGGTTTACGCTATTCCTGATAGAATGAAAGGATCAGTGAAGTAGCCTGAGAGGCTTGCACGTAGTTTTTATATTTTAGCGTTACAGCCGAGCAAAAAAGATGAAAGACACCATGCGACACATGGTCATTGACCGATTGATCATGGAGCGTAAGTACGTTACTTTCCAAGAAATGTTAGACGTATTGCAGGTCAGTGAACCCACCCTCAAACGTGATTTACGTTATATGAGAGAACAGCTCGCTGCGCCGATTGTCTATTTGCGTAGCCGTAACGTGTATACCTATCGCCATGTAGAAGGCGATAAAGTGGCACCGGTCACAAAAGGAACGACTCCCCAGCGCGTTCTGCCAACGCGTTCTTGGTACTCGCCCCAAGAGTTGTACTTCTTGGTGCGCACTGCCTCGATGATTGATGACCTGGCAAAGGATGAAACCAGTGTGGTGCGTCCTTTATTAGAGCCGTTACGCGCTCGCATTGCGGCCTTTTTCCGTCTGGGCGATCGCCTTCCGATGGATTTAATGGACCGTGTCAAGGTTATTGGTGAATCGTCTGGGATTTTCGACGAACCCAATACGTTTTATACCATTGGGATTGCGCTCAATGAATCGCGTCGCGTCACGATTCAGTATGAAAACACGAATCGTCGGCGTCCGGGTACGGTGCGAGAAATCTCGCCCCTGCGTTTGGTTCATTATCGGAATCGTTGGTATATCGATTCGTATTGCCATACGCGCAACGAATATCGCACCTTTGCGATCGAACACATCCGTCGTGCGGAGTTATTGCGTAAGACCTGCGTCAAAGTGGGACCCCGCGAAATGGCTCAGCAGTTTGATTCCACCTATGGATTATTCCGTAGTGGTGAAGTCAAGCAGGCGGTGTTGTTAGTCGACAAAGAGGTGGCGCCGTTTGTCCGCCGTCTCTACTGGCACGACAAACAGCGTTTGGTTGTGCACGGGGATGGGTTCCGTTTAACGTTCCCCTATGGTAATCCTACGGAACTCGTGGGCGAAATCATCCGTTGGGGTAAACACGTTCAAGTGGAAAGTCCCGAAGAACTACGTCAGCAAGTCAAACAAGCTCTTCTAGAAACATTAGACATTTATCAGTCTCCAAAAAAAGAAGGCTGAGTAACTAGAGGACTTTTTCTGTCATGACAGAAGAGCAGACTAAACACAAACGGCGTCGTAGTCGCCGGGGTCGTCGCTCCGATCATGTACGGGAATTACCAGAAATATTCTTCTGTGGTGACCCCCACGGTGGATTTGATCAGATCAACGAAGCAGCTCGGCTTTATGCGCCAGATGCGATGGTGATTCTGGGTGATTTGCAACCGGAATATCCGTTGCAGGAGATTCTTGAAGAAGCCCTGCATTACACGGATATTTGGTGGATCCCAGGCAACCATGACACCGATACTGATGAAATCTACGATAACTTGTGGCGTAGCGACTTGCGTGATCACAATCTGCATGGTCGTAGTGTCAATATCCATGGGGTACGCATTGCAGGGTTAGGTGGGGTATTCCGCGGACAGGTTTGGATGCCAGACGGTAGCCCAAATTACTTTAGTCCTTCGTCATTCATGCGACGCATTGGCTCAAGCAATGCGTGGCGTGGGGGGATCCCTCGTCGCCATCGTTCGACGATTTTCCCCTCCGTGTATCAAAACCTCTTACACCAAAAGGCCGATATTTTGGTCACGCACGAGGCACCGGGTTGCCACCGTAAGGGCTTTTGTGCCATCGATGAGTTGGCGAAGAGTTTGGGAGCGAAATGGATTTTCCATGGACACCAACACGAAGACCTGAAGTACTGTGAGCAAGAAAAAGCGATCACGCCCCGTGCGGTCGGATACCGAGGGGTGGTGAACCTGAAAGGGGAAGTTGTGATCGCTGCCCAGTTGGATCCACGCGAGGCGGCAGGGTTGTTGGCGGCTTTTGATTGGGAAGATCGAATGCACCACGATGCCATCATCGTACGTGACGAGATGGGAGTGATTCAGGTGGTCGAAAATCAAGAGGGCTTAGTCCCAGCGATTTTACCTGCCACCATTGTTCCACCTTGTCACGGTACGGCTGAGCAACTGGACGAGGAAATGGCCCAACAACGCCGTGCGCGTCGACTCGGACAAGAAGTTGCCCGTAAGGCGCCAGGAGGACGTTACCGGCCGACTCGTCCGTGGCGCGAGAGCAAGAAGGAGTCGCAGCACGCTCCACGCGAAAGCATTGTGGCGAAGGTATTGAGTGAACGGCTCGCGGCGCAAGCTGAACAAGCCAAGACGGCGAATCAGCATGAACCCAAAGAGATGGTACGACGTCACGATAAACCTCGAACCTATCGGGAACGAACGGGGGAGGATCACCACAACAAACGTGATTCGCATCGCACTCGCCACGAAGGGCACACGTCATCAGGGACACCACGTTCAGGGCACTCGAATCACTCGGAACACCGTAGTGATGAAGCGAGTAAAGCGCACCGAACGCCGCGCAATGCCCGTCGACGTGACCGAGGACATCGCGCAAGTCACCACACCAAACCGAGTGAATAACTCATAAAAAAACGCTCCCATTGACTGGGACCTAAACTACCGCCTCGTGATCCCCATTAAAGGAAGCGAGGCGGTTCCTCTA
>CAJJMF010000127.1 GCA_905192805.1 uncultured Sutterella sp.
TGAAAATACTGTGAAACTCGACTTTAAAGATGTGTTGATTCGTCCGAAGCGTTCCACACTCTCCAGCCGTAGCGAAGTCGATATCACCCGCGAATTTAAATTCTTACACGCCAAAGTGGCCTACCATGCGATCCCGATCATCGCGGCCAACATGGACACCACGGGGACCTTTGAAATGGCTGAGGCTTTAGGACGCCACGGTCTTTCGGTCGCTTTACATAAGCACTATGACGTGGAACAGTATGTTGACTTCTTTACGAAACTCCAAACCAAGTCCAACGCCTTTTATTCGCTCGGTATTGGTGACGGGGACTGGAACAAATTCCAGTTGGTGATGAGCAAGTCCCCCGCGGGTGCCATCCAGTACCTCTGTATTGACGTGGCCAATGGCTACACGGAATCCTTTGTGGACTTCATCAAAAAGGTCCGTAATACCTATCCGGACTTAGTGATCATGGCTGGTAACGTTGTCACCGGTGACATGACCGAAGAATTGCTCTTAGCTGGCGCCGACATCGTCAAAGTCGGCATTGGGCCGGGTTCGGTCTGCACAACGCGTAAGATGACTGGCGTGGGCTATCCCCAACTCTCCGCCATTATTGAATGTGCCGACGCTGCGCACGGCTTAGGTGGCCGTATTTGCGCGGACGGTGGTTGCACAGTCCCTGGGGACATCGCCAAGGCCTTTGGCGGTGGCGCAGACTTTGTGATGCTCGGTGGCATGCTCGCAGGGCACGACGAAGCGGGTGGCGAAACCGTGGAACAAGACGGCCGTCTGTTTAAGAAGTTCTACGGGATGAGCTCCAAAGATGCGATGGACAAGTATTCGGGTGGGGTCGCGAGCTATCGCGCCGCCGAAGGGAAAACGGTCCTCATCCCCTCGCGTGGTCCGGTGGACAATACCGTGCAGGATATCTTAGGGGGCGTTCGCTCCGCCTGCACCTATGTGGGCGCTCGTCGTCTCAAAGAGTTGACCATGCGTACCACATTCGTTCGCGTCAGCATGCAGTTAAACGAAGTTTTCGGTAAGGCACCGTAACGCCTCATCGTTAGCCTTAAGCGACGCATTACGATAGGGCTCTTGCTCCGTGGCAAGAGCCCTTTTCAGTTTGAGGCGAGCTACCGAGTTCCCCCCACTCTGTACATTCGCTACAATGAGAGCCAATTATTGCCTTTTTTCGCTACATGAGGTCATCCTTTGAGTATTTTCGACACCGCACGTTTTGTGATTTCCGCCGCCAAATTAACAGGGCTTCCTTCGGAAACGATTCCTGAGATCGCTTTTGCTGGGCGCTCGAATGCGGGAAAATCTACCTCCATTAATGTGCTTACCCGTAAAACCCGCTTGGCCTTTGCCAGTAAAACCCCTGGGCGTACACAGCTCATTAACTTTTTTGCCATTTCGCAAAAAGACGAACAACGACAATCCCACGATGTCGGCTACTTAGTCGACTTACCGGGGTATGGTTTTGCTAAAGCGAGTGAAGACACCCGTAAATCGTGGTCTGAGTTGGTCGGGGGCTATATTGCGACCCGCCAAGCCATGACGGGGTTAGTCATTGTGATGGATGCACGCCGTCCATTCATGCCCACCGATGAATGGCTCATCGACTTCATGCGTGAACGTCCTCAGGTGCGTATGCATTGGCTTCTCAACAAAGCGGACCAGCTCAAAAACATGGAACGAAAAGAAACGCTACGCTTAGCGCAAAAACGCGCCGCCGAAATTGGGCCGCACGTGAGCGTACAACTCTTCTCGGGTCTTAAAAAAGAAGGAATTCCCCAACTACAGTCGGTGCTACTGGACTGGCTCGGGCTTAATGCTGAAGAAAGCCAAGCGGTTTAAAGTAGTGCCTAATGTCAGTCCTCGTATTGACCTCTCTAGAACAAAAGGAAAACAGAATGCAAACTTTAGGTGCTTATCCTTCCAAACGCATGCGCCGTATGCGTCATGATGATTTTTCTCGTCGTTTGATGCGCGAAAATGTGGTCACGCCGAACGACTTGATTCTCCCTGTGTTTGTTATGGAAGGCGAGAAGCGTCGCGAACCCATCCCGACCATGCCGGGCGTGGATCGTTTGACGATCGACGAGCTCTTGAAAGTCGCCGGGGAATGTGTGGAACTGGGTATCCCCATGATTGCCCTCTTCCCGCATATTGAAAATAACCTCAAAACGCCCGATGGCTCGGAAGCAGCCAACCCGGATGGCTTGATTCCCCGCACCATTAAGGCCTTAAAAGCTGCCTATCCTCAGTTGGGGATTATGACGGACGTGGCCTTGGATCCGTATACCACCCATGGGCAGGACGGTTTGATTGATGAAACGGGCTACATCCTCAATGACGAAACCATTGAGATGTTGGTCAAGCAGTCGCTTTGCCACGCCCGTGCTGGTGCCGATGTGGTGGCCCCCTCGGACATGATGGACGGCCGTATCGGTGTTATCCGTGACGCCTTTGAAAAAGAAGGTTTAATCCACACACGCATCATGGCGTACTCGGCCAAATATGCGTCCTCTTACTATGGTCCCTTCCGTGATGCGGTAGGCTCGGCGTCCAACTTAGGTAAGTCCAATAAGGCCGTCTATCAGCAAGACCCAGCGAACGGTAACGAAGCCCTCTGGGAAGTGGGTTTGGATCTGGCTGAAGGGGCAGACATGGTCATGGTGAAGCCTGGCGTTCCCTACTTGGATGTGCTCTGGCGTGTTAAGGAAGAATTTAAGGCACCGACCTTTGCGTATCATGTCTCCGGCGAATATGCCATGTTGAAGTTCGCGGCCAAAGCGGGCGCGATTGATGAAAAGAAGGTCACGTTTGAAACCATGGTGTGCTTTAAGCGCGCTGGGGCCGATGGCATTTTGACCTACTGCGCCCTCGATGTGGCCCGCTGGATTAAAGAAGGCTACAACTACTAATTCGTGTAGAAAAACTCCTTCTCAATGAAAAGGCACGGTGAGTATTGATCGCCGTGCCTTTGTCCTATTATTCCCAACCTTGGTGTTTCCAATCACGCAATTTGCGAGCATCACGCTTCGTGGGGCGCCCCTGCTCAATTGTCTTTGCCGGTTCAAACGCCATCTTGCGTAATTGTGCTTTTTCCGTGCGCTCGGCCATACTCTCGGGAGTCTCACGATAGAGTAATTGCGCTTCGGAAGCGGGGCCACGTTTTGGCGAAAGCGCTTCTACGTAGACCGTATACACGTCCTCCCCACGGTGAATCTCTAATCGGTCGCCCACCTTAAGTTCACGGGACGCCTTGACGCGTTGTCCCCCAACGAGCACACGCCCTAATTCAATCTGATCTTGAGCAATGGAGCGGGTCTTAAAAAACCGCGCAGCCCAGAGCCATTTGTCAATACGAATCGTTTCTTGCACACTTGCCTCCCCGATCATGACTTGTATCGCCTAAGTTTACCGAATCTCCCCTAGGGATAGCGAGCCGAAGGTCTTCAATGGCGATACGGTTATAGTGTAGGATACGTCTTGATGTGTTTCCTCACGCTACCCTCATCCCCCTAGAACGCTAACATGCCAAACACACCTAAAACACCCAAGTACCGTATCGGTGACTTTTCCCACTTCACGGGAGTGAGCCCCGACTTTTTGAAGCATTATGAAGAGCATGGGTTACTCAAAGTGCAGGTCTCGGAGAGTGGCTACCGCTACTACACCTTTGAGCAGACGGCGCGCATTATTGAGTACTTACGACTTAAAAATTATGGGGTGAGCGTCAAGGAGATGAATGCGTTACTACAACATTCGCCCGATGGAGCCTTTGATATTCTCAATACCAAGGTTGAACAATTAGAGGAACAGATTGAACATATGCAAGCCGTCGTCGATGAGCAGCGGCGACTCTATACCTGGTATCAAGCCCGACGAGAACACCCTCTGGAATGGGAAATCGCCCAGACCGAACCGTACCTCTTTTTGTTTCACTCACGCAATAAAGACTTTATCAAGGATCCCGAGATCTATGCCATTCTCAACGATTGGTTTGCTTGGCTACCTGTTGTGAAATCGGCCCTCTATCTTTGTGCTCGTGACGAAACTCCTACCTACGATCTCTATTGGGGGCTAGCGGTTCCCGAGTCCGTTGCCAAACGCTACCGACTGCCCATGTCGAGTGCCGTTAAACGTTTAGAATTCGGTAAAGCCTTCACGTTTCATTTTTTTAATATTGAGGCAGCCTTCACCATTAGCATGATCGAGCAAGGCAAACACCCAGGGTTTAACCAACTCAAAAAACTCGGCTTCCCCCGGGCCAAGAACGGCTTACTCATCAATGACTTACGGCTCTCCAGTGCCGAGGGTGTGTCCCGATACGCCATGGGGCGTCTTATCCTGTCATTGACTGACTAAAAAAACCTCCTCACCCGAGACCCCGAAGGATGGGATGAGGAGGCTCGGGAGACAAGGGAAAAACGCCCCCTAAATGCGATTAGAACTTGTGGGCTACCCCGAAAATCAACTCATAAATGTTCTCAACCGCTTTGGGATGAGCCACTTCATAGGCATCGGAGTAATTCACTTTAATCCAGTCACCCCCCACATAGAGGGTTGTACGACGGCTCAGGCTATAGAGATAACCCACAGCCGTTTGTGTTGTCTTCATGGTCAGCTCCTTAGCCTGACTGCCCTTAAAGTCACCGTAGCCCACCGAAGCAAACAAATGACCGCCTTTGACGGGCATCTCATAACTTAACAAGGCCCCCCAACCATCAATACCGGAGGGAATGGTAAAAGTGGTCGTTTTCGAAGCTGCCGCATAATTTTCAAAGTACTGTCCATAGGCATAGAACTTCCCGAACGATGCTTTATAGCTCGCCCCTAAGTTGTAGGAGTATGCGTCATCCAATTGATTGGCACGCGCAGAAGGTTGAGCCGGATTAATGCTTTCAATGCCACCCGTGACCATGAAAGTGTCGTCTTGGTAGCGAAGGGCAGCACTATAAGTACGTTCTACACTTGAAGAGCCTTCGCGCCCTGTACCATATTTGGTCGTATCCGTACCAAACGAGTACTGCACGCTCGCGTCGATATTGCCCAATTTCGGCGTGGTATAGGCAATCGCATTGTCAATATAGTCATAGCCGAGTGAGAGCACTTGAAGTGTCCCACCGACGTCTCCCCACCCGCAAGAGAACGGGCTCATGGCACGTCCAAATCGGGCATACGGCCCATTTCCCCCGACGATGGGTCCCATACGTCCCACGGAGAGTAATCCAAAGCGTTCGCCTTCCAAGAAAAGTCGCGCATCACGACCAAAGAGTCGGCCATTCTGCGATAAGTGACCCGAATCACTACTAAATCCGTTTTCTAACGAAAAACCAACCTTGAGACCATTACCCAAGTCTTCGGTGCCTTTCATGCCAAAACGTGACCCCATATATTGGCCAGATTTCATCGCCGTCGTGGTTGTCGTGGGACTATTCACGTAATCACGATTCTGAATCGAGAACCCTGTATCGATTACGCCGTAGATTTCGACATCCGTAGCATGTGCGCTCAGGCTGAGCATGGCGCCAGTCAACGCCAGAGTGAGCAGTGTTTTTTGCATGGTTATTTCCTTTATCGGTTAAGTGCAAAGGGTTGATCACCCGCTTGACCCAGCCAGCCATGGAGGGTTCGCTGTCGACATGGGACTCCGAAATGCCGAGTCAAGCGGGATCGAGGGATAATCCAAAAATTACGCTTTGGCTTTCGCTAACTGCAGGCCCACGAGACGGCCGAAGGTTACCGTACGACCGCAAGCCATCCCCGTGGCTAGGTTGGGATATTCGTTGGCAAAATAACCACCGCTATCGTTACCAATCACATAGAGTCCAGGAATCGGATTACCTTCGGTATCGATGGCATTAAAGTTCGTATTGATTTGAATCCCATCCATCGTGCAGAGCATCCACCCGACATTCTTAGCGCCATAGAAGGGGGCTTGTTCAACGGGAGACAAACGATGCTTTTCTTTGCCAAAGTCTACGTCTTCGCCTTTACGGAAAAGTTCGTTATTGCGAGCCACAGTACGCTTCAATGCGTCCACGGGAAGCCCCAACTTCGTGGCCAACTCGTCAATCGTATCGGCCTTCACCACGTAGCCCTTCTCGATGAGCGCTGGTAACATCTTCTCCTTGACGACCTGCCAAGAAATGTTCGGTTCTGCCCCATTTTCAAAGGGAAAAAGACGCGAACAGCCATGCATCTTGAAGCGTTCTGCCCACTTGGGCCAATTGCTATCGAAAATGCTGTAGTGGCAGTGCCCCTTGTTGTATTCGTCAGCATGAAGGGGGTTTTCGTAGGTGCCCGATTCATTCATAAAGCGCACCCCATCGGCATTGACTTTGAGCCACGGCTGTGAACCCATCCAGAACCAGCCAGAATCACCCGAACGAATGGTGTCCACCCCTGGATGCTGATCCGGGCGCAAGGCACAACGGTCAAACTTCATCATGGAGTGCGTTTCATCCATCTTGGCCCCTACCCAGAGGCAAGCACGGATACCGTCACCGTGTGCCCCTGGCATGGCTCCCGAGCGCCCCACCACACGCAAATTCCACGGTTGCAGGGCTTCTAGCATCTTGAAGTTTTGTGCATACCCACCCGTGGCAACGACAACGCCTTTGTGAGCTACATAGCGCACATAGTGCCCATCCGCATTTTGTGCAATACAACCCGTCACACGGTTGCCTTGTTTTTCGAGTTTCACCATGCGCATACTGTAGTCAAACCGCGCACCATGGGACTGTGCATACTCACGCAAAATACGGTCTAACGTGCCACGATCTTTTTGACGGACGGGAGAATGCCCAATGGCAAAGTGCGGATAGCGCGTGTGATCATTTTTATCGCCCGACTCATGCCACATTTCAATGCCATGTTTGGCTAACAAGTCACCAAACCAGTCAACGACCGAGCCCGAGTGATCGGCCCAAAGCTTCACGAGCGACTGCTGAATTCGACCGCCAGCATACTGAGTCGCCATGGCAATGAAGTCAAACTTATCAATCTTCGTGCCCCACTTTTTCTGGTAGCGGGAGTCAATGGCACCAATGTCCTCACGGATCCCCGTACCCACGGAGAAGCGGTCAATCCCAATCACCTTACCACCGGCTTCGGCGGCGGCGGCCACAGCAAACATACCACCCGTACCACACCCCACGACGAGAATATCCGTTTCATGCGTCGCGACGATATCTTTTTCGGCAATCTCCGGAGCTTTACCCAGCCAATCACCATCGTCCTTAGCGTCGTTGGACTTGGTTATCACTTCAACCGGAATTTCCCCTTTGGCCTGAGCAATACACTTCGCCGCCGCCTGATGCACGGCCCGTGAGGTGATGGAGGCCCCAGACACACCATCAATTTCAGCGCTTTGTGCGCTCATCAATTCCGCCTTTAAGCGTGCGGCAGCCGCTTGACCCACCGAAGGCGTTTCATGTTGAACATCGAGCACCACATCGGTGATCTTGTCGGCATCAAAGGTCATCGTGACGATCACCTCACCAATACCCTGAGCGCGAGCAGAGTAGGTTCCGGGTTTGTAGAGCCCCGTAGGAGCCGCATGTGTAATGGTGGCGGCTAACCCTGCCCCACTACGAAAAATCTCGGATGAAGTCTGGGTATAACGCCCAGACTTCAATTTAAAGCGG
>CAJJMF010000128.1 GCA_905192805.1 uncultured Sutterella sp.
TTAGCTTAGTGGATTTTGTGAAGGAATAGCGAACCGCTCAACGCGTTGCGAAATGACCTCAAGTGCTAGCGTGGGGATCAAAAAGTTCGTAACATCTTACAAACCTTGCTGGTAAAGGCATGGATGCCCGTCCAGTGAGAAACTCTAATACATGTATAAATTTTGTTCTTTTTCTAAACAAATCTGTTAGAGTACGGCAACAACACAAAGGTGTCCAAAGGCGAGGATAACCTTTTTTGAACGAATTTCAAAGGACAAAAATATGGCAACAACACAAGATCCGCGTCGTTTTGGCGGCATTGCGCGGGTGTACTCTGAACAAGGTGCTCAACGTTTGGCTGATGCCCACGTGATGGTCGTTGGGTTAGGCGGTGTGGGTAGCTGGGCGGTCGAGGCTCTCGTGCGTTCGGGTATAGGGCATCTGACTTTGGTCGATGGTGACACGGTGGCGCTATCGAATACCAACCGTCAATTGCACGCATTGGAAGGTAATTACGGACGCTACAAAGCAGAGGCTCTGCGTGAACGCATGCTCTTGATTAATCCGGATGCAGAGATCAAGATTCGCACCGACTTTATTACCCCTGAGAATGCCGATACCTTCTTTACCTCTGAACTCGATTGGGTTTTGGACTGTATTGATGACCTACGTGGTAAGACAATCTTAGTGGCTTCGGCCCATAAGGCAGGCGTTAACATCGCCGTTTCAGGGGGTGCCGCGGCGCGTCGTGATCCGTTTAAGTTACGTTGTGCCGATTTGGCTCAGGTCAAAGGCGATCCGCTCCTCTCGAAGCTACGTACCTATTTACGCAAGGAACATGGCTTCCCGCGAGGAGCCGCAACAGGGCGCTCTCCGCGTTTTGGTATCCCTGCTATTTATAGTGATGAGCCTTTACATCAGCCCTCAAACGCCAACTGTGAAGCCATTGGAGTGCCCGCTGGCACCCGGATTGGCTTTGGTTCGGTGATGACGGTGACGGCCTCGGTTGGTCTTAGGTTGGCTTCGCTGGTGATCAATGGAATCTTGCAGGACGCTACGTCGAAGGACGACTATAATTAGTGATATCGACATCAGTAAAAGCTTTTTCCTGCTTGACCAGGCAAGAAATCACGCTTAGTACGCGAAGAAAAAGCTGGGAGAATCACAATGTTTAAAAGAATTTTGGTCCCGGTAGATGATTCTGAGCTCTCTTTCCGCGCTGTCGGAGGAGCGGCCCGATTTGCCAAACCCTTGGGGGCAACTATGGTTTTGTTGACCGTGATTGAACCCTATTCGTATACCAATTTGTCTGAATACCGCCCAGAATCGATTGAGCAGTATGATGAGCGCGTGTCCGAGGAAGCGGCCAAGCGTTTAGCCAAGGCAAAAGCGGTGTGTGATGAGGCAGGGGTGGTCTGTACGACACTCTCTGTGAAGAGTTTCTCTCCTGCCGAGGCGATTATTGAACAGGTCGAAAAGACGGGTAGCGATGTTGTCTTTATGGCCAGTCACGGTCGTAAAGGCTTGGCGGCTGTTCTGCTTGGTAGCGAAACGCAAAAAGTGTTGACGCACTCGAATATTCCTGTCATGGTATATCGCTAATCTTTTTCACAATTCTATTTACGGAGCTACTCATGGCTGACAATCCTTTGGATGACATCAATCCGCAGATGGATGTTTCCAATCTTTATACCGAAGAACTCATTACCGATCGCAAGGTGGGTACGATTCACGTGCTTACGCCGATCAATACGGATGGGACGCGCGATACGCAGCGTCCGATGCTCTTTTTGGGTGAAACGAACCTGATGACCCAAATGGGACCTTTGCCGATTTCGTTTGAAATTCCAGCTCAGAATGTAGCGGAAGCGGTGGCCGGCTATGGTGAAGCAGCCAAGGCGGGGATTCGTGAAACGATTGAACGTATCCAGCAAATGCGTCGTGACGCTGCCAACCAGATTGTTACCCCGGGGATGCCTGGTTTCCAGGCGCCTCCCTCTAACGGTGGTGGCTTAGTGATGCCCTAAACGGCTCAATGCTGTGACTTTGACTAAGCGACTCACCGTGGTGTTGAGTCGCTTTTCGCATTTTATGTGGCCAGCTTGTAGAACGCTGACGGGAAAATTCTCGCGACTTTTTCCTTAACAGTCTGATTTTTTGGGTAAACTGTCGACCAATTTCACAATAGGCCTCAGTACCACAACGTCTGGCCTCCCATCCAATCTCGAGCGCAACGCTCACGCTTTAACACATAACTCAGTCCGAGTCTATCGCGACTCCATGACAGGATTATTTGTGCGAGAACCACTATGGCTCAATATGTATTTACGATGAATCGTGTGGGTAAGATTGTCCCTCCGAAGCGTCAGATTTTAAAAGATATCTCCCTTTCCTTCTTCCCGGGCGCCAAGATCGGTGTTTTAGGGTTAAACGGGGCGGGTAAATCGACCCTCCTAAAGATCATGGCTGGGGTGGATAAGGATATTGAAGGCGAAGCGATCCCGATGCCGGGATTGAACATCGGGTACTTGCCTCAAGAACCGCAACTCGATCCGGAAAAGACCGTTCGTGAAACGGTGGAAGAGGGGATGGGCGAAGTGATGCAAGCGCAAGCTAAATTGGATGCTGTGTACGCTGCCTATGCCGAACCGGATGCTGACTTTGACGCTTTAGCTGCAGAACAGGCTCGGTTAGAAGCCATTATTGCTGCGGCGGGGACCAATGCCGAAACCCAGATGGAAATTGCGGCAGACGCTTTACGCTTGCCTCCGTGGGATGCGAAGATCGCTCACCTCTCTGGCGGTGAAAAGCGTCGTGTCGCCTTGTGCCGTTTACTTTTGTCCCGTCCCGATATGCTCTTACTCGACGAACCGACGAACCACTTGGACGCTGAATCAGTGGAATGGCTCGAACAGTTCTTACATCGCTTCCCGGGTACGGTGGTGGCGGTAACGCACGACCGTTACTTCCTAGACAATGCGGCAGAATGGATTCTTGAATTGGACCGTGGGGAAGGAATTCCTTGGAAGGGGAATTATTCTTCGTGGTTAGATCAGAAAGAAAAGCGCCTTGAAATGGAAAAGCGCCAAGAAGACGCCCGTATGAAGGCGATTAAGCACGAGTTGGAATGGGTACGCCAGAATCCCAAGGGACGTCAGGCGAAGTCCAAGGCCCGTTTGGCACGCTTTGAAGAACTCTCGAGTGTCGAATACCAACAGCGTAACGAAACCAATGAAATCTTCATCCCGGTAGCCGACCGTTTGGGGAATAACGTGATTGAGTTTAAGAACGTGTCCAAGGGGTTTGGTGATCGTTTGTTGATCGATAACTTGTCCTTCATGATTCCGCCTGGGGCGATTGTTGGGGTGATCGGTCCGAACGGGGCGGGTAAGTCTACGCTCTTTAAGATGATTATGGGCAAAGAGATGCCCGATAGCGGCGAGATTGTTATTGGACCGACCGTGAAGCTGGCGGCTGTGGATCAGATGCGCGATTCCCTTCCCAATGACAAAACGGCGTTTGACGCAGTGGCTGACGGTCAGGACCTCATTCAGGTGGGGAAATTCACGATGTCGAGCCGTGCCTACTTGGGGCGTTTTAACTTCAAGGGTGGGGACCAGCAAAAGTTGGTAGGCTCACTTTCTGGGGGTGAACGTGGTCGATTGCATTTGGCTAAGACGTTGTTGGCAGGAGGCAATGTGCTCCTTTTGGACGAACCCTCTAACGACCTGGACGTTGAAACGCTTCGCGCGCTCGAAGAAGCGCTGTTGGAATTTGCGGGTTGCGCATTAGTCACCTCACATGACCGCTGGTTCTTGGACCGTATTGCGACTCATATTCTGGCCTTTGAAGGGGACTCTCAGGTGGTCTTCTTTGACGGGAACTACAATGAGTACGAAGCGGACAAACGTCGCCGTTTAGGCGAAGAAGCTGCTCAGCCCAAGCGTTTACGTTTCAAACCGTTGAAGCACTAATCAAACGGCATAAGGAGGGAGTCTTCGGGCTCCCTTCTTGTTATGGATTATGAGCTCGTATCGTGTAACCTCCGTCTTTGTGGCCAGTTGTGACCCACAACGCTTACTCGCTTTTCAAGCGCAAGTAAAGCCCACGCACTGGATTGTGCCTTATAGCGACAATCGTTGGCATACCTTGGCGCAACTTGGCTGGGTCCCGGCGCAACCGCCCGAAGCGTGGCAGACGCTCGAAGGGATTTACCCCTTGGAGACGCCCGTAGGCGAAGTGCTCTGGGTGCAGTACCCTCAAGAGCGTATCGGTGCGCTTTTGGCCTATAAGGTCGACTGGATGGTGGCTGATAACCTCGCCCAGCTCAAGCCATGGCGTTCGCTCGCGAACGCCCATACCCGCGTCTTTGGCTGGTCTCAGGAGCCGATGCCACCCTTTTTGAGTGAGATTGAGGAGTGTTCGGGCTGGCGATGCGGGCAGTTCAAAGGACGCGAGACGGAGCGCGAGGCGCAGAGTGCCAAGCGTGTTGCCATTGTAGGGGGCGGGATTGCGGGTGCTTTTTGTGCCTATGCGTTGAGCTTACGAGGAATTCCCACTCTTCTGGTTGATCGCGGTGTCACCTTGGCTAGCGAAGCGTCCGCGCTTTTCGCAGGGCTCATTCACCCACACTGGCAACAAGCGGATAGTCCGCTTTTTAAGTTAACGCGTGCAGGCTACTTACACATGCTTCGGCTCTTGGCGCGCGAGCCTTTTCGGTCACTCTGGGGAGCCAGTGAGGAGCTCTTAGCGTCCGACGACGCTATGCATCCGACCGAAGAAGCCCTCTTTGAGCCCATCGGTGTTTTCGATATGGCGAGCGACGACGAGGAGTGGGAACGTTGGTCGCAGGCTTATGCCAATGGTAAACCCTTCAGGATGCCCGAGCAGTTTGCCCAACTCTTTACGAAGGAGGAGGCGCAAGCGCAGACGGGATTGCCCGTGGCCCGAGGTGGGTGGTGGTTCCCTCGTGCTGGACTGCTCTATGCAGGGCGTTTGGCTCGCGCTTTAGTGAAAGCAAGTGGAGCGAGCGTGCTGACCAACACCGAAGTGCGACTGGCGCGTGAGGGCGAACGTTGGGCCTTATACCAGGTGGCAGGGGAAAAACTCGCCGAGGTGAGCGACGTGATTGTGGCGGGAGCCCGTGATTCGCGATCGATATTGGGCCTCTCGCTTTCTGAGCTTCCCTTGATGGGCCTCAAGGGTCGCATTAGCTTCTTAGAGGATGTGCCCCTTCCCGAAAAACGACTGGCCGTGACTGGTACGGGATACTTGATGAAAATTCCAGGCGTGTTGAGTGCGATGGGGGCCACCTATGAACCCCTTGATAAAACGCCGTGGAGTGCCCGCGAAGCGCACGAACACAACATCGGACTCTTTGAGAGTTTGTTGCCCACCTATCCGACACCGCCCGGCGTGTGGGGTGGTTTTTACGAGGGGGTGCGCGCCGTCACCACGGACCGTTTGCCCGTTGTGGGGCGTGCTTTCATGGAAGAAACGCTCAAAGGGGTTTCTTTTAAGGGAGTTCCTGAACTGGAGGCACTTCCGCACGAGAAGGGCCTTTGGTTGATGACAGGACTCGGTTCGCGTGGACTCACTTGGGGAGCCCTTTGTGCCGAGACCTGTGTACGAGAACTGCTTGGGGAGCCCCCATTGCTGGAAGCTCCCTTACGTCGAGCACTACATCCACACCGCTTTGTGCAAGCGCAGTGGACAGGAAAGCCTTTAGCGAAGTAGTGACTTACTTCTTACCGCAGCACTGTTTGTATTTTTTGCCACTGCCGCAAGGGCAGGGGTCGTTACGACCAATTTTTTCCCCGACCGTAATGGGCACATTCGGGTGGTGAATTTGGCGTAAGGCTAACGCGCTGTTGACGACCGTGCTAATGGCCTCGATGAGGTCATCGTCTTCATAAGGAAAGCCGTTTTTACGGAATTCATTCACAAAATCGATGTCATCGTTTTGGTCAGAGTCGTCCGATTCATTCTCTTCCTCGTCCGTTGCCATCATCGCATAGAGCCCAATCGGTAAGAAGGCTTCAGAGGCTTCCTGAGACCACTGATCAGGGTCCGAGAAGGTGTGTACGGCCTGGACAAACCCCCAAATCCACGGTGCTAAGGTTTCCGGTACCAAGTCGGGGCTCGTGTCCACTTCGCCATCGTCATCGGTGAACGGCAAAATCACCGGATCGAAGGCTTCGCGGGCACGGTACGCGATGTCGAGCACTTCGTAGCGTCGTTTGATTAAGTCGATGAGCTCATCGCTATGCTCAGGGATGGCCATGGGGTCACCCGACTCGGAAAAGATGTAGGGAAGAAACTCTTCAAAGTGAGGAGGGTTGGGTAAAGTCAAAAGGCCAGCTAAGAAGCCGTCGATGCCACCCGTTTCCATCGCATCGTCCATATCGAGCTTTTCTAAAGCGCTGTCGAGCGCTTCGACCCACTGGTCGAGATCAAATTTTTCAGTATTCATGGCGTGTTCAAATCAAGTACAGGCTGAGCCAAGAGGTGAGGTTCTTTTGTAAGCGAAATTTGTTTGCTCAGCAAGAAAGAAGGTACTGTGCGCATAATAGCCCAAAGCTAATGAGCTCAGTAGTACACTAGGCCTTTTTTCCGATAAGCCCAAAGAGAACCGAAACGGAGGAACGTATGACACTGTGGGATTTAATCCAAGCCATCATCTTAGGAGTGGTGGAAGGGTTAACCGAATTTTTGCCTATCAGTTCCACAGGGCATTTGATCATCGTTTCGAATTGGTTAGGGTTTCAGGATAAACCTGGAGCGAATACCTTTGTGGTCGCCATTCAAGCGGGGGCGATTTTGGCCGTGTGCTGGTACTATCGTCAGCTCATCGGAAAGCTCTTAGTGGGTATGTGGCACCCTGGTGCGGAAAGACGCCTTGTGATCAATACGCTCATTGCGTTTTTACCTGCCGCGCTGATCGGGGTGTTGATCGCTCATCTGATTGAATCGTGGCTCTTTAATGTAGGCACGGTAGCCACGATGTTAATCCTCGGGGGGTTGATACTCTTGTGGATTGAAAAGCGTCCCAGCACGAAGCCCCGCACGATGACGATGCAGGACATGACGTGGAAGCAGGCCTTAGGGGTGGGGGTGGCGCAGTGCTTTGCCATGATTCCCGGCACGAGCCGTTCAGGTTCGACGATTGTCGGGGGGCTTCTTCTTGGGCTTTCCCGTCAAGTCGCTACGGAATTTTCCTTTTTCTTAGGGATTCCCACCATTTTGGGGGCTACGGTTTACGATCTGTGGCGTAACCGTGACTCGCTGTTGGCGGGAGAAATGAATCTAAGCCTTCTCATCGTTGGCTTGGTGGTGTCGTTTATTAGTGCGCTGATCGTCGTGAAGTGGCTCATTGGCTACGTCTCACGCCATGATTACCAACCCTTTGGTTGGTACCGTATTGTCTTTGGTGTGGTCCTTTGGGTCGGCTGTGCCTTGGGTTTTATGCGCTTAGTCTAGGAATAGTTCTAACGAAAAGCCTCGCTTGACGCAAGGCTTTTTTGAGTGTTATTGGCGA
>CAJJMF010000129.1 GCA_905192805.1 uncultured Sutterella sp.
GCCCGCAGACTTCGGTGGATATTACTGTTCTTACGGCCTTTGTGTAATTGTCTCTAACGGAATTACCAAAAATTCTTGCCAAAAACGGCCATACGATCGTGACGGATCCCGCTCTGGCGTTTAAGACGGCTCACTATTCGTATCCTGAGACGGACGAGATTCCGGTCTGGGATCCATGGCGACAAGGGCCGCTCGTGGGCGAAACGGATTGTGCGATTTTGCCTGATCGGTATTGGAAAAAAGATACGTCGTTGTTGGAAGCGATTGAAATGGATGGGGTGCGAGCGGGATTTTTTATTGTGCCCTTGGGGATGATTTCGGAAACCGAAGCACAGAATCGGCTCAATGCCTTGCGTGAGCATCTGCTCAGCTCGTGTGGCAAGGCCTTGCGCATCACGGGCGAAGCGATGGGTGAGGAGTACGGCCTCTTAGATGTGCTGTTGTGGGATCAAGCGGTCGTTTTTGAGGCGGCTAAAGCGTTTGCGCAAAAAGCGCAACTCACGACGTTGCGCTACCAAAGTTTTGCCGCCTGCTGCCCGATGTTGACGCTGTGGGAAAAAGACCCGCGACGTAAGCCAACAAGCGGTGGGTGGGCGAAAAAAACGAAGTCGAAACGGCACCCGAAGCCGACCACTCCCGTCGCAGAGCCCGCCTGGACGTTCGAAGGACCCATGGGAAAGGCGTAGTGTCGGTTTCTCCCGCCTCCAAGGCATCTTTCTCTTCGCGAGGAAGGTGCTTTTTTGTCACTAGTCCTTGGGGGGATAAATCATAAATAGGTGGAAAGGATTGTTCTAAGGGTTTTTCCCTGATTGAAGATCATATAGTGACCTACTATACTGCATGAAATAGAATTAGTTTCTCATTGTTTTATCGGTATTTTTTTAGGTTAATCAATAATAAGGATCCTCACGATTATCTTGGTTGTCGCTCGGTATGTTGTGCGGTGGATATCTCTGGACCCGTAGATGAGGGAAATTGTCATGAACCTACTCGAGCGAAGTGAAAAGTGGGCTGCCGAAGGCGCCTGGGATAAGATCATTGAACGGTTACGTGCGTCGCCGAGCGTCCCCAAGTCGCCAGAACTCACACTGGCGCTCACGAAAGCGTACCTTCAAAAAGCTCAAGAGAACCCGCAGTACTACTGGGAGGCGCAACGGGTGTTGGATGAAGGTAGTCACACTAGCTATTGGTTTCACAACTACTACCAAGGCCTCATTGATTTGCGTCTGGGGCGACCCTTTCAAGCGCTGGAAGACTTGTCGGAGTTTTGGAGCTGGGGCCCCCAGCATGGCAACTACCAGAACTGGCCCGAGCTTTGGGAGGAGGCGGTCTCGTGCATTTCGTTGCCCAAACCTGAGCCCACGTTTCGCGAATCTGTTGAGTCTGCGTGGGCAACGTTTCTTGAGCGTGAAGCGGAATTTGAAGCGTTAGTAGCCTCAGCTGAGAACTCCCATGCTTTCAAACAGGTCGATGACTGGCTGTTTAACGTTTTTTGGCCCGCCAAACTCGGTGTATGGGTGACCTTCACTCGGCATGAAGGCGAACCCACCTTACTCGTCTGGGAGAAAAAGCCTTGGGTCGATGGGCGTACGGTTGAGGAAGAACTCGAACTCTTGGGAACCAGTTTTGAAAGTGATTTGCTCTGTTGGCAGTATGTGCTCGATTGTGCCCCTCAGTCGGTGCGAGACCGCTGGCATCTTCATGCGGGTCATTTCCCAGATCCCGAGGCGCATCTCGAGTGGATCTGCGACGAGATGTATCCTGCCACATCTGTCAAATTTCGGCTCTGTGGGAGCGATCCCAACCATCTCGAACTCTGGCTCTATTGTCAAGCCCTAGGTTATGCGGTGGAGTTCTACCCGGAGGATGCTCAAGCCTACCTAGAGGATCTCGTGACCAGGCTGTTGGGCGAAATGACCGCCTATCGCTACCTGAAAACCATTCGGATAAAAAGCGAACCCTTTCCCAAGGCTCGCCCACTAACGGAGTTGCCCGCAGCGCTCGCAGCCTTAGGAATAACCGAGGAGACCGAGCCCATTCGGATTGCACCGATGATGGAGCGTGTCTTTAAGCGGGTTCGCCAACCCACTGTACGTACCGAGGTGCAAACGAATGTCACACGTATTCCGCAACTCGTTCAAGAGTATCGGAAAAAGAAACATTATATTTTTGAGAGATTGCTTCGTTACGGTATTGTTGCAGGATTTTTGGTGTGTAATCGCACGGACACTGCCCCCTTTGCACCGAACGAAGAGAAGTATTTGCAGCAAAAATTGGAAGCGTACTTTGCTGAGCATGCCGGTGAGCGTGTGCTACGCGTGTTTGGCTATGCTCACTCCGACACCACTCTCTACCTTGATGTTTTTGCTTGGGACTTGCCAAACTTCTTAGTGATCGCGAAAGCGTTTTTCCGCGAACACACCGAATGGTGTGGGGGATTCCATACCTATACACAGGAGGCCCGGTTGATTGTGCTTAGTGAGGCGACGCGCTCGCCCGATGTGGTGACGGTGCCACCGCTCGTGGCAGAGTAATCGGTAACGTTGACTGCCCGTGGTGTGTGTCACGGTCAGGGAAATTCCGAGATTGTGCCCGTTTGGCGAGTGCCCGTACACTCAAAAGGAGGGCGCTCATGAGTGCCTCACTTTTCTGAGCGAACGCACCCGATGTCGCTCACCCACCCAACAAGGAGATGGTCCTATGAAGACAACCCGCCTTTTGCTTGCCTTGACCTTGGCTACGCTTGCCTTCTCATCCTATTCGGCGGATTCGGTGAGTTCCGCCTCAAAACATCGCCACAAGAAACCCAAACCCGTAGCGACGGAAAACTACGATGCCGTGAGTTCCGCTTCGATTGTGCCCGCGAGCCTTCGTCAGAGTGTGAAAGCGAGTGGCTTTACCGACTCGAGCGCGAAAAAAGTGCTCATGGTCGTAGGGGATCCGCGTCACGAATCCGTGGAGTGGGATCTGGTCAATACGGCCATAGCGCATTTTCAAGCCCGTGGGCTTGAAGTGGAACTCCGTGACCTCTATGCGATTCACTTCAACCCGGTGGTGACCCGCGAAACGTTCTTCCATGCGAAAGACGGGTTGGGGAAAACGCCTCCAGGCATTGGCGAAGAACAAGCGTTTGTGAGCAAAGCGGACTACATTGTCTTTTGCTACCCGAATTGGCACGATTCGCCCAATGCGATCACCAAAGGCTATATTGAACGCGTTTTCTCGAAGCAATTTGCGTACCGCGATACCGAAAAAGGCCTTGAAGGTCTTCTAAAAGGCAAGTCGCTCTACACGATCATGAATGCAGGCTGGGTTGGTCAAGGCCGTGGTGACGTGGGCGATGGGATCGGGAAGACGGATGCCATTTGGGACAAGTATCTCAATGCCTACAAGGTCGTGGACGATGACACTGCGGGCTTCTGGGGGATGAAAAACTTGGGTCGCTTTGTGAACGATCAAACGCCCAAAAATACGGACCCCGAGTATGCGCAAAAGATCGAAGTCCTGCGTGGGGCGCTTAAAGCCAAGCTCGATACGGTCTTTGGACTCAAGTAGCACTTCAACGGCTTTCAATAAACCAAACCCCGCGGCATTGAGTGTCTCGGGGTTTTTCCGTTATTGCGCGGGCGTTTTGCCAAAGTCTGCGGGCACGCTTCTCAGTAAACTCTCGACCGTGCCGTAGCGTACGCACACAATTTCGTGAAGGCTACGCTGATAAATGAGGGCAAGCCGGGGAGCCTCGGGGTCCGTTACGCCCGCAAGCGTAATCGGTACCACCCATTCGGCGCGGTTACCTTCTTGCAAGGGATAGGCCCCGTCGGGTTCGCGACGGTGCGTCATGATCGTAAAGAGCGTCTCTAGGGCTTTGATGATGAGGGTGCGTTTCGGGTCCAGGGCAATTTGCTGCTTATCCAAACGGAATTGTTTGGTTTCTAAGAGGCGCAACGGTTCATTGGGTTGCACAAAGAGTTCGTTTTCAATCTTGGAGTCGGTCGCTGCTTCGACGTCGGTGGCGTTGCCTAAATGCGTTTTATTGGCTAAGAATTTTTCGCGTTCGCGATCGCGCCATTTAATTAGCCCTTGGGCTTCTTGCAAACTCGTAATCGTTTGTAGCGTCGGTTGGGCAGCGGGGCTCATCGTGCGCGGTGCACTCGGGGTGGCGGTGTCGACGGTCGATACGCCGTCGTCTTCTTCATCGTCCCCTGCACGAGGCGCAAGCCCCACGTCTAAGGACCCCGCCTCCACCGTCAGTGGGGCAAAGAGGTTCCCTTGTTCGAAGAGACCGGGGATTTGGGCGGGCGGTGTCGCACGACGTCGTGGACGGGGTTTTTTAAAGGGAATACCACCTTCGAGCACGGTGCGCTCCAAGGCGAGCGTAAAGAAGGCCTCCGGGGTGTAGCCTGCATCGTGTAAAAGGCGTAACGCTCTTTGAAGCGTGTCGGCGTTCATCGTTAGTTGAATGTCGAGCGTCTTATGCATACTCCTCCCGCTGTCTCGTGCTTACGTACCCGTTATCGTTTTGTTTTGGCGTTCGGGATGCAGGGGGCGTTGGTCGGTAAGGGGCACTCCCGCCATCGGGAGAAACCGCCATCACGAGTCGCCAGCAGCCGCCACCAGCCGCCACCAGCCGCTACAAGCGGGCATAAGGGTGTTCATCGTGCCTGCACACGAACGTGTTGAGTCTTCGACTAAGTCTAACAATGACGCACTGAAAATGCTACCCAAGATTAATGCCTAGGGAAAAACGCTAAGGGGAGAAAAATCAATAAGTCTAGGAGAAATAAGTAAAAAAATTGGCCAGTCTGTCGCGCAGACTGGCCAAAAGCATGAGGCGCGTTGTGGTAGGAACGCCAAAACTTAGTCTAACGCGTAGGGAAGCGTCACGGGCGTCATGACGGCACCGTCAAGGGTTAACTTCAACCCTGCGTTACGCGCATCAATCAAGTTCGAGGTCATGACCGCAACCACATCGCCCACCTTGGCGGCGTAGACCACATAACCCACGGGGTCGGTGCTGCCTTCGGCATAAACGTCGGCGCCTGGCGCGGGCACGTCGCCCGTCGTGAGGCTCACAAAGCCACGGCGGTTTGTCTTACCGACGTGCTTTAAGCGCGAGACCACTTCTTGGCCCGGGTAGCACCCCTTGGTAAAGGAGACCCCATCGACCAAATCCAAATTCACGGCCTGCGGCACAAAGAGTCCCGACGTGGGGGCAAAGACGCTCGGCATCCCCGCGAGGATTTCGGAGGCGAAGAATTGGGCGTTATTGGGTTCAAGCGCACAGTTTTTCCCGCAAGGCCAAGCAAAGTCGGCGTTGGTGACGACTAAGGCACGGTCCGCACCGACGCCCAACGTTTCGTTATCAACGGCGGCGCGTAAGCCTAAAACGGTGGCGGTGTCACTCGTCGCGACCTCGTCGACCCCGGCCACGGGAAGCCCCGCTTTGGCGAGCACATCGTGGGCTTTGCGCGTAATCGCCCAGAGGGTACGGCCTTCCATCGCACAGTCAATGGTGACATCGTCACGCAACACAAACATCTTTAAACGCTTAATGATCGCGGGGGCGCTCGACTTCGGGATCATCATCATGACGTCCGTCTCGCCCGTGAGCCAATAGCGCATCGTCCCTAAGAGACGACCCTTCGGGTCGCAGTAGCCCGTGAGGGCGTGTTTGCTCCCTAAGTGGATCACTTCGTTCGTTAAAACGCGCTGCAAAAAGTCGCGTGCGTCTTTACCGGAGAGTTTTACCATTCCCCAGGCCGAGAGGCGCACCACGGCGCCCGTGGCTTCAGGGGCGCTGAACGTGAGGGTGGTGGCGTCGCAGGCATTCGTTTGGCAATCTGTCATTGTTTTCTCCCGAATAAGAGTGTCGAAAAAAGGTATGGCGTCCCGTCACGCCGTTAGGGCGTCGTGGACGGGGCGGTATCGGTTGTTTCGGCTGGCGTCGCGTCCGCTTTCGGGGAGGCCGCGTTTTGCGGTGGTTTGCTTCCCTTGGGCGGCGTGGTTTTATCCGCAGCGGACTTCGCGGCGGGTTTGGCCTTCAAAATGTACCGATTGACCGCTCGGTTATGATCTTTTAAGTTCGTACTAAATTCGCTACTCCCATCCCCACGCGAGACAAAGTAGAGGTACTTGGTCTCCTCGGGGTTGAGCGTTGCTTTCAAGGCCGTCACCCCAGGCGTACCAATCGGTGTCGGGGGGAGGGCCGGAATCTTGTAGGTATTGTACGGGGTAGCCGTATCCAAGTCTTTCTTGGTGATATTGCCATTGAAATTCGGCCCAATGCCGTAAATCACGGTCGGGTCGGTTTGCAGTGGCATTTGCTTTTCGAGTCGGTTATGAAAGACCGACGCAATCTTGGGACGATCCGCTTCCAGTCCCGATTCTTTTTCCACGATCGAGGCCAAAATGAGCGCTTCGTAGGGGGTGGTGAGTTTCACGTCGGCGCTGCGCTTAGCCCAGAGGTCCGTGAGGAGCTTTTGCTGACGCGAGAGCGCTAACTTCATCACCGCTAAGTCCGTCACGCCTTCGGCGTAGCGGTACGTATCGGGGGCTAAAAAGCCTTCAGGGGACTTCACGGTTTGCCCGGCTAATGCTTCCCAATCGGCAATCCCCAACGCCTCAACGAGTGCTTCGTTACTCATCTCGGCCGTTTGGTGCACGAGCCCCGGCGCTTCATTAAAGCGCTTACGCACTTCCCAGATGGTCGCGCCCTCAGGGATACGAATCGAGCCTTCGATCATCGCCCCTTTGCCCAAGACGTCTAAGAGCTGCGCCGGGGTGAGGGTCGTGGAAAATTTGTAGCGCCCTTTATGCAACTGGGCGAGGTGGTTCGGGTGGAGTTTCGCCGCCACCTTCATTAACCAATTCGGAAAGTCGTAGCCTGCTTGACGCAACTTTTCCGCCACTTGAATACTCGTGTCCCCATCGGTCACGCGAATAATCGCAAAGTGCGGGTGTTCCATATCATCAGTGGGCTGCAACACGTCCCCATCGGCGTTTGTCAATTGAGTCGCGGTATCCGAATTCTTGGTGAGATCGCTCGCTACGGGCACCTTAAAGGGAAGGGGCCGTTGATAGACCATCCACTTCGCGCCGTAATACCCGCCAAGGGCACCGCCCGCTAAAAACACCACGAGCGCGAGCCCCACCCAGCGGCCACGATGGCCTTTATTTTCGGGCGGTGGTGTATTGCCGTTAGCGTCCTGGGGAGCGTCTTTTTTATCCTCAGTTTTTTCCTTCACCTCCGCAGAGGCTTCTGCGCTCGGAGGCACGGGAGACTCGGCGGGTTTTGCCTCGCTCGTGACGCTAGACGTGGCCTCGGTGGGACGCACCGTGTCGGGCGTCTCGGTCGATGGCGTACTGGAATCGGAAGAACTCACGGCTCACCTCAAAGGAAGACGGGTAAAGAAAAGAAAGCAAACAGCGTTATGGACGGTATTTTGCCCACCGAATAGGTTTGTTCGGGATTTTAGCAAAGCGCACTTGCTTGCGCCTTT
>CAJJMF010000130.1 GCA_905192805.1 uncultured Sutterella sp.
TTTCAATGAACTTGGGACGAGCGTTGCGGTGATCCACGTAGTAGGCGTGTTCCCAAACGTCCAAGGTAAGCAACGGGGTCAAACCTTCCGTCAACGGGGTGCCTGCATTGCTGGTATTGACGATGTCGAGTTCACCGGCAGGGGTCTTCACCAACCACGTCCAGCCCGAACCAAAGTTACCAGCAGCCGAGGTGCTAAAGGCCTTGCGGAAAGCTTCAAAGGAGCCCCACTTGGCATTAATAGCCGCCTTCAAATCGTCGCAGCACGGTTCGCCACCACCATTCGGGGTCAAGCACTGCCAGAAGAAGGAGTGATTGAACACCTGAGCTGCATTGTTGAACACACCGCCTTTAGCCGTCTTGATGATTTCTTCTAACGACTTGCCTTCGAATTCCGTACCCGCGATCAAGTTGTTGAGGTTGGTCACGTAGGAAGCATGGTGCTTACCCCAGTGGTATTCGAGAGTTTCGCGGCTCATCGCCGGAGCCAAATCATCCAAACCGAAGGGCAATTCAGGCAATGTAAATTGGGACATAGTTTTATCTCCGGATAAAGTTGTTGATTGAATTATTGTATCACAATAGCGTTTTTAATTAAGATAATCTTTTATACCTAGCCCTTATGGTTAAGGAACTATCACTTTAGGAAGACGAGAAATTCCACTCAAACCGATAGCGAAACTTAAGGATGATGAGGACGTTTTGCCAACACTTGGGCTTCGATTTCCCCGTCTGATAAACGAATGGCCAGTGTGTCTTGACATTGCACCTGCGCAATCGAATCGATCGTTTCGCCATCCTTTTGAACCAAGGAAAACCCACGCAACAACACCTTATCGGGATTAAACCCTTCTAGGGTTTTGGCGTATTGTCCCAAGCGTCCTTCCCATGAATTAAGCCATGTGGCGGGCGAAGGCTGGTGAGCGATGGTCTGTTCAAGCGTTGTATGCGCCTGGCGCACTCGACGCTCCATCGCCGCTGACATATACTGCTGGAGTTTGTCGAGGGATCGCGTTTTCTCCTCCACGCGCATACGGGTATTACGTAGGGCATTGGCATGGTGGCGACACTCCCCTTCAAGACGAACGAAATGCTGTTGAATCCCCACGCTCAGCCGTTGCGTAAGTCCCTCGAGCACGGTTTCTTTGCTCCGAAGATAGTGCTGGGGGGTCACTAACAGCCGCTCGAGCTGTCCGAGTCGCTGGTCATACCAATGCAGATGTCCTGAAAACTGTCCTTCAAAGTTTCTCACCGCCTGGTCCAAACGCTGCTCCGTGTCACGTATCGTGCGCTCAAATCGAGTGAGCGCCTTACTTTGGGTCATCAGCCGTTGGCATTGAGTCGACAAAAGGTGTTGAAGACTCTGTTCAATGCGCTCTTCCCAGTGTGTGATACGGTTTTTCCAATAGGACTGATCGGGCCCCAACTGTTCGGCCGCTGCGGTCGGCGTGGAAGCACAGATATCCGCGGCGAGTCCGGCTAACGATTCATCACTTTCGTGCCCAATCCCCGCCACGACCGGATGCTGCATTTGAACGAGTTGTCTCACCACACGTTCGTCACTAAAGGCAAACAAGTCTTCAAAACTTCCTCCCCCACGCACCAGCAAAATGGCATCCACATCAAGCTTATCGGCCTTGATCAACGCGTTCACAATCGACGCGGGCGCTTCATCCCCTTGAACCAATGTTTCCACTAACGTCAACTTTACCCATGGCATACGACGTGCCATCGTACGGCGCACATCCTGTAAGGCAGCCGCTTGGGCACTGGTTACCACCGCAACCTGACGAACAAACCGAGGGAGTGGCTTCTTACGCTCCATCGCAAAGAGGCCCTCTGCTGATAAGCGCGCTTTGAGCTGTAAATAGGCCTCATAGAGGGATCCTGCTCCCGCTGCACGCCAATCGTTTAACCGTAACTGCAGTTCGCCCCCACGGGTATACACATCGGCTTGCCCAGTGACTTCAATACGGTCCCCATCCCGAAAGGTGACGGGATGCTGGCGTTGCGAAAAGGCAAAGTAGACACAGCGAATTTGGGCGTCTTTATCTTTCAATGTGAAGTAGCAGTGTCCCGAATAGGCACGCGAAAAATTACTCACTTCCCCTTGGATCCAGACGCCTGCCAACATCGAACTGACTGCAGAACGTAGTTGCTCGACCGCGGCCAGTACGCTCAATACCCCCTCATTGGCCTTAGGGGAAGAATAAATGGACGGCGCACTCGTGGGGCGTCGCACGCTATAGCGACCCCGTTCAGGTGTTGACAGGGAGGTTGTCGGTGATGGACGCCGCGTGCGTGATGAGGTCCCTTCACGAGGGCTCTCCCCCTGAAGTAAATCCTCTTCCCACGGAATATCGTCAAACCAAGGTGCATTCGATCCTGGCATACCACCTCACAGAAAAAAGTTCGTTGGGTTCACTCTAGCACAGCACCGCCATCGTCGTCACCGTTCGTGGAGGCTTTCGCGTGTCAACACTAGGGCTTGAAGAAAACGTTCGCGTGACCACTAACCGTAGATTTTATAATCCGAGTACAGGGGTTATCCACTGCTCAACTGTGGATAATCCGGTCGCACGTCAGCAGGCGATTCCTTACCGTAGGTCCATCGAAGGGAGAAGCGAACTCCGTCCACAGTCGTAGGAGAAATCCCTTACTTTGCCTAATTTTTAGGCAATTTATCGTTTTCCTTTTGCCTTGATAGACTTAGTTCCCTTTTCCCCTACTTATCCACAATCCTACTCACATGATATGGGGAAAATTTTCCCTGCTTAGGGTGCGTAAGAGGAAATGACCATGCAGATTTTCTTCCTTTTGTCAATACCCTGAAGAAAAAAAATCCGATTTATCCACAAAGTAACCCACACCGGAATTTTTCCCCAGTTATCCACTGTCTCAGGATCACGTAACTAACCTATCTATGCCGAATAAGCCTGCAAGAGTAGCGTTTTAGTATTTCGCTTCCATATCACGAAATTCTTAACAATTGTAAAAAACTCCTTGAAATATCAGGGCCTTGAGAACTTATCCACGAAGTTATCCACAACTTGTCAAACCTCAGTGGACAACCTGGGAAAACGACCGCCGTTCTTTTTCCATCGATAAACCCGCTTTTTCCTAAAAAAATTCGCTATGATTATCGGTATCATTCGTTCGTGAACCTCGCACGGGGTTCCTTTTATAAGGTTATGTCAGACAAACCACCTCGACCTACGCACTCGATGGAGTGCCCCTTTGTCTTGTATCACGCCCTAGTCACCTCCACCGAGGAGGTCGCACTATGACCTTTCAGCCCAAACTCGAAGACTGGCTACATCGCCAGTGGTCACACTTGGGTGTGATGGCTGCCGTTCTATCTCCCTTATCGTTGTTGTTTTATACCGTTTCACGCTCACGTCGCCGTCAAACGATTGCTAATCGTCTTCCCGTGCCCGTCGTCGTGGTGGGTAACATCTACGTGGGAGGAACGGGGAAAACTCCCGTCACGATTACCTTGGTCCGTGAACTACTGAAACGAGGTTGGCATCCTGGGATTGTGTCGCGCGGTTTTGGACGCCGTGACGCTTCCATTCAATTGGTCACGAAAGACAGTCTTGCTCAAGACGTGGGCGATGAGCCACTCCTCATTTTCCGTGAAACCGGGGTTCCGGTTGCTGTCGGTCGGTCACGCTATGACGCGGGTAAAACCCTCTTGGCCGCTCACCCAGAAATCGATGTGATTGTGAGTGATGATGGGCTTCAGCACCATGCTCTCGCACGGGACTTTGAGATAGCGGTCGTTGGCACCCGAGGCTTAGGCAACGGTTTACTTTTGCCTGCTGGGCCACTGCGTGACCCGCCTTCGCGACTCGATGAGGTGGATGCCATCGTGCTTAACACAACCAATGAAGTCATTGTGAAAAGTCGCACACCGCGTTATGCCGCATCGAGCTGTTTTGGACGTTGTGAGCAACTGGCAACAGGCAAAACGGCCACTATTGATGAGCTCTCGCAAAAGATTCTCACTGAGCATCTCAAACCCTTGGCTGCCGCGGGCATTGCTGCGCCAGGACGTTTTTTTGCCATGATACGTGCGCACGATATCGAGGCCGATACGATGGAATTAGGGGATCATTTCGACTTCTCAACGAACCCCTTTGCCCAGAGCCCACACGACATCATTTTCATTACCGGCAAGGATGCGGTGAAATGTGCCACCCACCCCGAGCTCAAAAATGATCCACGATTATGGGTAGTCAACCTAGAGATGCATTTGGATCGCTACCTCTTTGATTCCCTCGAAGAAGTCTTAAAAGCCAAACGCTCCATGCATTAATCGCTGAGGTTCAAGACGGGTTCCGTTCCTAATGGGACCCGTTCTTTTATTCGTTTCCGAGCGACCACGATCGTCTCCGGCATTCCCTCATGCGCTTACGCTTTTTCCTTGTGACACAAGAACTTTCTATTCAACCCGATGCTCACTCTGAGTACTTTCTCGTAGGCATTCACCCTCAGGGAAAAGACCATGAAAATCCGCTTCTCCGCAGATCGAATTCGCTATGATGGAAGATCTGGGTGAAGAGACTCACCCGTTAACGCAAACAGACAGGAGGCTTGGGAATGTGTACAACGGTTATTGTGGGAAAGAACGTCTCCAAAACGGGACGTGTCATTGTCGGACACAATGAGGACCAAGGGGGACGGTCCTTACACCAACAATTTTTTGTGCCCGCCGCCCATCACACCGAAGACGAATGGGTCACGGGAGAACCCACCGCAGCTCGTATTCCCCAAGTCCCTCAGACGCTGGCTTATTACTGGTCAAACATGCTCATGCCCGCCCCCGGTTCATCCTTTGATCAGGGATTTTTCAACGAAGCCGGGGTGGCGATCTGTTCCAACGGCGGTGGGAGTTCCTATAGTGCTACGCTTAGTCCCGAAGCGCTTGAGCTCCAGGATGGGGGCATTGGTTTTTTATTGCGACGTTTGGTGGCTGAACGAGCCAAAAACGCTCGGGAAGCAGTTCAGATTGCCGTCGAGCTGATTGAACAGTATGGTTATCGGGGTGACGCCCGTAACTACACCTTTGCGGATACGAATGAAGCCTGGATGCTCAATGTCGTCAAGGGACGTCACTATGTCGCTAAGCGCATCCCCGATGATGCGGTGATGCTCATTTCCAACGCCTTAGCCATTCGGCACGTGGACCTCTCCGACACGGAAAACGTCATTGCATCCCCTGACCTCATTTCCTTTGCGATCGAATCGGGGCACTATCAACCCCATGAAGCGGGTCACTATGAGGACTTTGACTTTGCTCACGCTTATCAAGACGACTTCAATCGCACGGACCCGATGCGTAGCGACCGTATGCGCATTGGTTGGAAAGCCATTACGGGGGTCGAGTATACCGATCCCCTACACTATCCCGAAATCTTAGCGCCCCAAGCCCCCATGGGGATTGAGGATGTACGTGCAGTACTGCGGTTAACCAATCCCGATACCTATGCCGAACGCGGGGACGGAAAAGCCGATGCGTTCCATGTGAGCGCTCGGGATATTTCGCGCTCCCATACCCGTGAATCCTGGGTCGTGGAGTTTATGCCGAATCCCGTTTTCCATACGCTATGGCGCTGTACTGGCCCCCAAGACACGGGGGTTTACCTACCTTGGTTCCCTTTGTGTGGTGCCATCCCCGACGGCTATCAATGGACGAGTATTGAAGCGAGTCGTGCCGAACAATTTCAGGCACGCCCTGAGTGGCTCACCCTCGACTTTTCTCGTCACTACTGGACCTATGCTGTCGTAAGTGAACTGGTCAACTTTAACCGCGGACTCTTTGCGGGCGTTTTCCCGGTTCGTGAAGCACTTGAAGCGAGTGCCGCTCAGTGTGTCCAACGGGTACGTGAAGAATGCTGCCAGCAACCCCACGACGTGATCCAAGCCCGTTTAGGCCAACTACAAACCGATTGCACCCAAAAAGCGATTGGGCAATATCGTGCCTTATTGAGTGCGCTCAATCGTATTGAGGCCGACGTACTGACCCCCTCGGTCACGCCTGACACCCCCACCATTGATATCGCTCTCTATGCTTGCGCTGGGTTCGATCCTGAACAGGTTGATGTGAGTAGTCTACGTTGGAGCTTAGGCTTTACCGGGGCCAAACCCAGTGCGCTCAATCCCATCGCGCCCATTGCGGCCAGCGTAAAAACCCTTCAGGGACGTCGTGCCTTAGTGTTAACCTTCTGCGCTTCCGCGCTTTTAGAGCACGTGATGAGCGGATTAACGGTCGACACGTATCTACGAGGGTTGGCTCGCCACCAACGCTTTGTGGCAATGATTCCACTCACGATCGGCCAGAGCACCACGGTCGCATAATACACCCCGTCTTTTCTGTCTCCTGTTGCCCACTCGTCTCTGAGCGTTGAGACGAGTGGCGCCTTGCTTGCTTTCTCTGACTCACCTCAAAGCCTAGAGATCAACCGTTTCAATCGGTGCGCTATACTGTCAAAATATTCTAATTTATTGACTTATTTGTACTTTCCTCGTCATGCGCTTCACCCTCATGCTGGGCATGCCGGCACCCAACACCCCATGGAGCAATCGTTTTGTTAATCGTTGCCATGGTCGCATGCTTTCCGTTTTCGTTATCGGCTGATGTGGTATCACGGCTTCACACGCCAATTCCTATGAGGGAATTACCCCCCTCAATACCCAAACCGTTCAATCGGGTGTTGAAAAATGGTACACCTATTCCCTGCCCGAAACCTTTGAGGCTCCCCAAGACACCGTCTACTTCGGGACGCGTGGTGACGATCGACAGTGGACAACACTGACGATCGGGAATGCCTCTCACTATCGGATTGAAGCCATGCCCTTCATGCCTTTTTTCGCCCCGATACATCGACCGCCACCACCCCATCCGAGCGCTATGCCGAAGCGTTGCGCACGGATCCCCCCGAACGCATGGTGGATGCCTGCAATACCGAGAATTGGTATTTGTACCGTTGGCTCTCCCGCGTTTCCTCACTCTCCGGTCCTCTCTCGGAGCACCGTCCAGGAAACCCCACGCGATTTATGCTCGTTTTCGCTTAAGAGGTATCTCGTATACCAATAGGGAAAAAGTCAAAAAAGAGCGCATTATTGACAATTCTAGGGATTTTACCCAACGCCCCGAAAACCCAATAGGAAAAGTGTGCTGACTACAATCGATAGGTAACCCTTAGTGATAACGCATCATATGGGCCAGTTCGGAACGTAGCGCACTACACCCCGAGGCACTGACCCAGAGGGTCTGATCGTAATAGGCATTGTCTACGGGAGTTGAGTCATGCGCAGTGAAAACGAGAACCTCGAAACCAACCTTGATGAAGGCGAATGGGGTGCTCAAGATAATCTTCCAGCGGATAAACATAACGAACCCACCGTAGTCGCCATACGTGACCTTGAAGTGAAGT